>JAYVUH010000344.1:0-6989 GCA_043788115.1 Burkholderiales bacterium | reverse complement strand
CAGATCTGTTCGACACGCAACCTGCGGCACGCGTAACCCATTCCGCCAATGCGCCGCTCGCTGAGCGTTTGCGTCCTAGTGTGCTGGCGGACGTCATCGGACAGGAGCACCTGACTGGCGAAGGTATGCCGCTACGAATTGCATTCGAGTCTCGCACACCACATTCCATGATTTTGTGGGGGCCGCCGGGCGTCGGAAAGACAACGCTGGCACGACTCATGGCCACCGCCTTTGACGCCGATTTCATCGCGCTCTCAGCAGTGCTGTCTGGCGTCAAGGAGATCCGCGAGGCAATCGAGCGGGCTCAAGTGAACCGCACCCAGCTCGACCGCCGAACCATTCTGTTCGTCGACGAAGTACATCGCTTCAACAAGAGCCAACAGGACGCTTTTTTGCCGCACGTCGAATCAGGGCTCGTCACCTTCGTCGGGGCGACAACTGAAAACCCGTCGTTCGAACTCAATAACGCGCTCCTGTCGCGCGCAACCGTGTACGTTCTGAAATCGCTTGACGACAACGCGCTCAGCGCGATGTTTGATCGAGCGCTTGTTGGTTCTGCGATCGAGGTCGCTGTACAGGGGACGCAACGTGACACCGTCCGCGCGCTGGTAACCGGCATGGCAGATGGCGACGGCCGCCGCTTGCTGAACCTCGTCGAGCAACTTTCCACCGCCATCACGGAAACCAACGCAGCCGTGATTGATGAGGCATTTTTGAACCGAGTGTTGGCACGTGCCGCACGCAAGTTCGACAAAGGCGGCGACAATTTCTACGACCAAATCTCTGCGCTCCACAAAAGCGTACGCGGCTCCGATCCTGATGCATCGCTGTATTGGTTCTGTCGTATGCTCGACGGTGGCGCGGATCCACGCTATCTGGCAAGACGCATCATTCGCATGGCCGCCGAGGATATTGGACTCGCCGACCCACGTGCCCTCGATATCACCGTCAACGCGGCCAACATATACGAGCGCCTTGGCTCGCCCGAAGGAGAGCTCGCTCTTGCCGAGGCGGTCGTCTATCTCGCCATTGCGGCCAAATCGAATGCGGTATACAAGGCCTACAACGAAGTACGCGCATTAATCGCCCAAGACGAATCGCGGCCAGTGCCGATGCATATCCGCAATGCGCCTACCAAGCTGATGAAAACGCTTGGCATGGGCAAGAACTACCGATATGCCCACGACGAAGACGGGGCATATGTGGCGGGTGAGAACTACCTGCCGGCCGGTCTGGAGGGGCGGCAATGGTATCAGCCGACTGATCACGGCCTAGAGGCGCGGATACGCGAGAAACTTGCGAAGCTACGTGAACTTGATAGAAAATCACGGTCATGAGCCGTCCGTTCAAATTCACTCGTAACAATCCTTCCAGCCGCTCCTCTCGCGCGTCCTCGGCACCGCGATCTCGGTAGCGCTCGTCCGCCAAGCCCGCTGCATCGGGCGAGCGCGACATCCGCCCCAGCTTCAGCGACGTCATTCCCGCCTAGTCGGGAACCCAAGTTCGTAAGGGACTTGAAAGACGTTCATCAACGGATCTAAACAAGGAATCACCATGCTAGACATTCAACAACTACGCAAAGACTTGCCTGACGTGATCGCGAGCCTCGCCCGCCGAGCGGTGACTTTTGATGAAGCGCGGTTTCGTGAACTCGAAGACAAACGCAAGGTCTTGCAAATCGCGACCGAGGAACTGCAGGCAAAACGGAATTCAGCGTCAAAACAGATCGGCGTTATGAAAGGCCGCGGTGAGGACACCGCCGCCATCATGGCAGACGTCGCAGGTCTGGGCGACGCGCTGAAGGCCAACGAAGCTGCTCTTGCAGAGCTGCAAACTGCCATGAGCCATTTCTTGCGCACGATTCCCAACATTCCGCGCGCTGAAGTGCCCGCTGGAATGAGCGCGGATGACAACGTCGAAGTAAGACGTTGGGGCAGTGTCCGGACATTCGACTTTGCGCCGAAGGATCACACCGATATCGGCGAGACGCTTGGTGGTATCGATTTCGAAACGGCGACCAAACTTTCGGGATCGCGGTTCTCAGTCTTGCGCGGACAAATCGCACGATTGCATCGCTCGATCGCGCAGTTCATGTTGAATATCCATACCGGCGAGCACGGCTACACCGAAGTCTATGTGCCGTACATGGTCGGCGGCGACGCTGCCGACGGCGTATCAAGCCTCGCGAAGTTCAAAGACGATCTATTCAAAATCGAAGGACGTGATCTTTACTTGATTCCGACCGCGGAATATCCCGTCACCAACTTCGTCCGCGACACAATCGTTGACGCCAAACAATTGCCACTCAAGTTCGCGTGCCATTCGCCGTGCTTTCGTTCAGAAGCCGGCAGCTACGGCAAAGACACACGAGGCATGATTCGCCAACATCAATTTGACAAGGTGGAACTGGTGCAGATCGTTCCGCCTGAGGCCTCAACGGCTGCGCATGAGCAGTTGACTGCACATGCGGAAGCGATCTTGCAGGCGCTCGAATTGCCGTATCGCACCATGTTGTTGTGTACCGGCGATATGGGATTTTCAGCGGCGAAAACTTACGACCTCGAAGTATGGTTGCCAGCACAGAATGCCTATCGCGAGATTTCTAGCTGCTCAAACTTCGAGGCGTTTCAAGCGCGTCGCATGATGGCACGCTTCAAAAATGCGGCAGGCAAGACCGAGTTGCTGCACACCATCAACGGCTCGGGCTTGGCCGTCGGTCGTACCCTGGTTGCGATTTTGGAAAATTATCAGCAAGCCGACGGTAGCGTGGCGATACCTACCGTGCTGCAGCCGTACATGGGCGGGGCGACAATGATTTCGCGAGGCTAGGTGGCGACCACCTTCGTACTCGTCCGCCACGGGGAAACGGAGTGGAACCGTGCCGGCCGGATTCAGGGCCACAGCGATAGTCCTCTGACAGAGGAAGGCATTGCCCAAGCCGAGGCGATCGGTGGACATCTTTCGGCCGAGCAGTTCGACCACCTGCTTGCCAGCGACCTTGCGCGCGCGCACCACACCGCGACGTTGATTGCTGCACATGTGAATCTCACCATTACGCCGCACGTCGGCCTGCGTGAGCGTGGCTTCGGCGTCGCAGAAGGAAAGACCTACGATGAGATTGATCGGGATCATCCAGAAATGTTTTCTCGCATCCGCGAAACGGACGCCGATTACGCCGCTATCGGCGGCGAGACTCGTCGACAATTTCACACGAGGGTAACGGCTACGCTCAACGACCTAGCGACAACATACGCTGGCCGCCGTATCCTGCTAGTGACACACGGCGGCCTGTTGGCAGCAATCTACCGCTGGTTGAACAAGTTGCCAATTGCGAGTCCGCACCAAATCGAGATTCCCAACGGCGCCTACAACCGCATCGTTTGTCTTGGCTCGTCCTGGCGAATCGACGTGTGGGCTGGCGTCGAACACCTACATGCGCGCACGGATAATGATCGCGTTTGACCAATGCGCGGAACAGTGTGTGAATGACGGCAACGTTTGGACATTCTTGCCACGAAACACCCGACAAAGCTTGAAATTGCGGCTTCGCTAGCGCTTCGCGCGGCGGCGCTCATGAGCTTGTGCTGCGGCGTCTAGCCCGCTGTCACCGCTCAGGTCGGAGTCAAATGGTTTTTCAAGCCGTGTCATGATGTCCGTGTAGTTTCGAACGTTCTCGACGAACTGTACGGCCTCATCGCCGCGACAGTAACCGTGTTTGAGTGTTTCGTAAACCTCCGGGTCTTTTAGCTTCGGATACGATTTACGTACGTCCAACCAGCTATCCGCGTTCAAGCCGGACCGCGCCGTGAGGATCCGCGCGTCTTCAAGGTGACCGTAGCCTTGGTTGTAGGCGGCGAGTGCCAGCCATGTGCGGTCGGGCTCGGGGATACGTGGCGGAACAGTGTCGCGCAACAGCGCGATGTACCGCGCACCGCCGAGGATGGACTGGCGGGAATCGAGTCGGTTGGACACCTTCATTCGGTCAGCAGTCTCTTCGGTAAGCATCATCAAACCGCGAACGCCGGTTGGCGAGGTCGCGAGGGGATCCCAGTGTGATTCCTGATAGCCAACGGCCGCCAGAATGCGCCAATCAATCCCGCTCAGTCGTTGAGCTTCGTGAAAATGCGATCGCAACTTCGGTAACTCTGACTGCATTTTTTCCAGCAGCGCCTCAGAATCGGCTGGCTGGATCCGGTTGATGTGACCGTAGTAACGATCCATGAGACGATTGAGCGTGCCATTTGTACGGATCGTTTCAAAGAACTTCACAGCGGACTGTTGCAGGTCGAAGTCAGCCGCATTCGAAAATGCCCAAGCCACCTTCGCCTCACGGCCAACGTTGAAGGCAGCGCTCAAATCCGGGTGGAGTCGTCGCGAAACAGCAAAGGCGAATGTATCGATGAGTGCAAGATCGGCGCGCTTTGCGTCGATGGCTTTGAGTTGATCGTCAGGTGTGGCGTCGTGCGGTAGTACTTCGATGATCAGATTTGGCGTCGTACCAGTCAGTTCCCGCACGATATTGTGTGCCGGCGTTTCCGCAATCACGGCGAGGCGCCTAGCCCCAAGGTCAGCGATGGTGCGCGGGCGCGGGTCAGCCGTTCGATAGATGAGTTGGTACTGGATGGTCTTGTATGAGGGGCTGAAGGCAAATTTTTGACGCAACTCCGGCGTGGGTGAGATGCCCGCAGCAGCGAGGTGGGCGCGATTGGCGTTGAGTTGCTCGATTAGGCGCGCGTAGCTCGGCATGAGACGAAACTTCACGCTTACGCCGAGTTCGTTGGCAAACAAGGTTGCGAGGTCGTGTTCGAACCCGGTCTGAGAGGCGGCATCGCCCTGTTTTGCCGCCGCCACCGACTGTGTTGTGGTGGGGCCGCGAAGCGTCAAAATGACCAACTCACCTGAAGCGCGCGGCGCAGCAAGTGGCGGCACCAACCAGTCAGGGGCGTAGTCGGTGCGGCGCACCCCCAATCCCAAAAAGACAATGGCGGCTATCACCGCTATGGCAATAAAGATGGCAATGCGCGCTTTCATTGCCTGAGTTTATGGGCTTTTACCGTTCTCTGCGCGATGCGATAATAGGCGGTAATGGGACCCTCGAATACCAATAAGCGGCGCGTCGTGGCAGTCGTTCCTGCAGCCGGAAGCGGTACCCGAATGGGCGATCCGCTGCCCAAGCAGTATGTCGATATCAACGGGTTGCCGATGATCGTTCACACGCTATCGGCGATGGCGAAAGTGTCACGGCTCGAGCAGATCGTCGTTGTCATTGCGCCGGACGACGCGCATTGGGATGCGATCGCCCGACGCCACCACGCGGCGTTGGGTGCAAGGGTTGTCGCGCATCGCGTCGGGGGTACGACGCGCGCCCAAAGTGTGCTCAATGGGCTCCGTTGTGTTGAAGCAACTTTTGCGCTGGACGATTGGGCGATGGTGCACGATGCAGCGCGCCCGTGCATTCGCACGGAACTGATCGAACAATTTCTTGATGAGCTTGAAGATGAGTCCATTGGTGGACTGCTCGCCCTGCCGGTCGCGGATACGCTCAAGCGCAGCAGTGGTGATCAGCGCGTTGAATCGACAGTCGAAAGATCGCATTTGTGGCGTGCGCAAACACCACAAATGTTTCGTATCCATTTGCTGACGAGCGCACTAGGGGCAATGCCGGATGCCACCGACGAGGCGCAGGCCATAGAATGTCTGGGCTATCAGCCCAAACTGGTGATTGGCGAAAGTGCAAATCTTAAAGTCACATACGCAACGGATATGAAGCTTGCGCAGATGCTATTGATGGAAACTGAAACCGCAAAATGGGCGATGCCAACATGACTCGATTTCGCATTGGCCATGGATTCGATGTGCACCAACTGGTCACCGGCCGAAAATGTGTCATTGGCGGCGTTGATATCGCGTTTGATCGCGGTTTACTCGGGCATTCAGATGCAGACGTCCTCCTGCATGCGATCTGCGATGCTCTGTTGGGTGCAGCGGCGCTGGGCGATATCGGCAAACACTTTCCCGATACGGACTCACGCTATCAGGGGATCGACAGCCGGGAACTGCTCCGGAACGCGGTTGCGCTGATACGCGAGCGCGGCTATGCCATTGGTAACATTGACGCGACGGTCATTGCAGAGGCGCCACGACTAGCGCCGTACATCATGCAAATGATCGGCAATATCGCGAGCGACGCTGGTGTTGGTGTGGATGCGGTCAATGTGAAGGCGACGACCACCGAGAAACTCGGATTTGCCGGACGGGGTGAAGGAATCGCGGCTGAAGCCGTTTGCCTAATCTACCGGGATTGACCACGACTCACCAGCCGGCAACGCTACTGTTTGACTTGTGCCAGCACTTCGCTGGTCCACGCCAGCCGGTCGATCAAGGTGCGCAGAAAAACGCGATTGAAGCGCAATTGACAAGCGTCCGACAATTGCTCGAGCTGAACGTCTTGGATTTTGAGCAACTGAACCTCGGACACTGCCGTGATCGATGCGGAGCGCTTGGCTTTGTCGCCGGAAAGATAGGCCATTTCTCCAAAGCAATCGCCGTCTTTGAGAACGTTGAGCAGCTTGCCGTCCTTCATGACCTTGACCTGTCCGGAGACGATGATAAAAAAGGCATGGCCGAGATCGCCTTCCAACAGCAGACTCTGCTCGCGAGCGTGGTTTTCCCACATCGCCCCGCGCAATACCTCCCAAAGCTCTGAGTCACGAAAGTCCTTGAAAAATTCAAGTTTTCGCAAGGCGCCAAATTTTTCAGCGGATGATATTTCAAACGAATATTTTTCAAGTTGCGGAAACGTGTCAGCGAGATCATGCGCCATTGCATACCAAGCGGGATAGCGCTTTGCCGGGTCCTTGGCCATCGCCGTTTCCACGATATGTACGATGTCCTCCGGCAGATCCGGCCGAATCGAACGAATGGGTGTGGGGTCTTCGTTGAGGATCTTATTGATCATTGAGACGGAATTGGCTGCCTGGTATGGCAGA
>JAYVUH010000343.1:0-2504 GCA_043788115.1 Burkholderiales bacterium | reverse complement strand
GCCGGAAGGATTTTTTCAAGTCATCGCATTGCAAAACGGTGCTCATCAGTCGTACCTCAAGGCTTCGACCGGATTGACTTTCGAGGCGCGCCAGCTCGGATAGAGCGTCGCGACCAGCGACAACACCAGCGCGATGACCGCCGTGACCCAAACATCGGGCCAGCGTAGGTCGCTCGGCAGTGAACTCAGAAAGTAGATTTCCGGAGACAACACGCGAAAGCCGAATGCGGACTCAACCGCTGAGACTATTGCCCCGACATTTTGTGCCAACACGATGCCGCCGACCACGCCAATCAGGGTGCCGATGATGCCAACCAACGCGCCCTGCACGACAAACACGCGCATGATCATGCCGGGCGAGGCGCCGAGGGTACGCAGAATGGCGATGTCCGGATGCTTGTCGCGCACCACCATCACCAGCGTCGACACGAGATTAAAGGCCGCAACCGCGATGATCAGCGTGAGGATAATGAACATCATGCGTTTTTCAATTTCAACAGCGCGGAAATAGGTGGCGTTCTCGACCGTCCAATCCTGCACAAAACCATCGACCTTGAGCGTGTCTTGCAGCCGCCGCGCGATCTGCCGCGCCTGATTAACGTCATCGACCTTCACCCGCAGCCCGCTCACGTTATCCTCAAGCCGGAACAACACCTGCGCATCACGCAGATGAATAAACGCAAGATTGGCGTCGTACTCGTGGTGGCCGGACGAAAACACGCCGACCACCGTGAAGCTGCGAAGCCGCGGCTGCATGCCGGCCGGGGTGATGCTGCCCTGCGGCGTGATCAACTGGATACGATCGCCAACGTTGACGCCCAACGCACGCGCCAAGTAGGTGCCGACGACAATGCCGTACTCACCAGGCCGCAGGTCGCTGGTCTTGCCGATGCGCATCTGACGGCCGGTATCTGCCACCGTGGCTTCAAGTTCGGGATCGATACCGCGAATCATCACGCCGCGCACACTTTGGCCAATCGACAACAGCCCCTGGCCGTTCACGAACGGCGCAACACCGATCACGTTTTTCGCCGCCTTGGTTTCCGCCATCAGCGTTTGCCAACCCGACAAGCCGTTTTCAAAGCCGAGGATCTGGATGTGCGCCGTCACGCTAATCATATTGGCGCGCACCTCTTTCTGGAAGCCGTTCATCACCGACATGACGGTAATCAGCGCGGTAATACCGAGGGCGATGCCGAGCATCGACGCGAGCGAGATAAACGACACAAAGCCGTTGCGTCGCTTGGCACGTGTGTAGCGGAGGCCAATAAAAAATGGAAGTGATCGCAAAATGACCCTGCGGTTGGAGGCTGAAGGTTGCAGTTTGAAGCTGCAGTTAGAGATAAGCGTTGCCCGAAACTGGCAGAATTGGGGCCGCGTAGGAGTCTGCCACAAATGACCGGATAATTCGGTATGCCGTCGCCCCGCTCCCCCAAACATCTGACTCTGTTGGCCGCAGACGTATTGCCGCCGGCTGGTTTCGCGTTGCCCGCCAGCACCCCGGTGCTCGATGCCTTGCTGCGCCGCAGCGGGGTATTGGTCAGCCAGCCGCAGGCGCTTGAAGAGGCGGTGTTGCACGCCTTCGGCCTTGACCCCGCCGCCAATATCGTTGCACCGCTCACCAAACTAGCCGATGTTGACGCGCCCGGTGACACACTTCGCGAGCAAGCATGGCTACGCGCCGATCCGGTGCATCTGGCGATCAGCCGAGACAACGCGCAACTGTTCGACAGCCACGTGGTCAACCCGACCGCCGAGGAAATGGCGGCCATTGCAGAAACCATCAATCAACATTTTGAGCGCGATGGCATCGTCGTCACCTTTCCCGATCCGGCGCGCGGCTACATCGCCACTGACGCCAACAACCTACCGCAATCCACGCCGTTGTGGAAAATGGGCGGCGCGAATGTGTTCGACAACCTGCCACTGTCCAACACCCGCACCAATTGGCGCGCGGTAAGTAACGAGATTCAAATGCTGCTGCACGAGCATCCGGTCAACATGCGTCGTGCCGAAGTCGGCACGCCCGCCATCAATGCGCTCTGGATTTGGGGTGGCGGCACGCTCAGCCAAGCCCTTGAGGCGAATGACCCCGCGTTGGAACCACCCGTGTTTACCAACGTTGTCGCGCGCTTGGTGCTGGCACGCGGGCTCGGCCTAGCGCACCAACTGCCAGTTGCCACGTTGCCCCCCGCATTGGATGTCGCCGCACTCGGTGAACGCACGCTGGTGGTATTGCACACCGCTACCCGCGAAGTGCGCGCGCAATCGCGAGAGACGTGGCCCAACGAGGTGGCGGCTATCGAGCGTGATTGGATTGCCCCGGCGGTTGCGGCGGTTGACGCAGGCCAACTCGAACGGCTGACGATTCTGCTGCCGAGCGAATCAGTGTCGCTAGTGCTTGAGATCTACCGACAAGGTGTGATCACCAAACTCATGTCGCTAGTGCGCGCCAAGAAGCGGCTGGCGGACTATGCGTGAGGTCATCACCCGCCCCGTCAACC
>JAYVUH010000342.1:0-2938 GCA_043788115.1 Burkholderiales bacterium | reverse complement strand
CGTTGTCACCCAAATAGTGAACGGCCAGAACGCGGTAATCCTCAAACATACCAAGTGCCTATTGGTTAAGATAAGCGGTCAACTGAGGATTCTAGGTTTAATGGACATTCCAGACACAAAAGACGCGCTTCGCGGTGCGCTAATCGAGCAGCGTCAGTATACGTTAGGGCTCTACGCAAATTTGCCAGAATCGTACTGGACGCCGGCACTATTCCCGTTTTCGCGCTTGACCAATCCACCCCTTTGGGAGCTCGCGCACATCGCGTGGTTCGCGGAGTTTTTCTGTTGCCGATGGCAGCCGGATGATGTTGGCGGCGCGCGCACGCCGTCAATCTGGTTAGGCGCAGATGCGCTGTTGAACTCCAGTACCGTGCCACACGCGGACCGCTGGACACTAACGTATCCGAACCGGCAACAACTAGAGCGGTATATGGGGGATGCCTTAGAGCGTGTGCTCGACGCGCTTGCGGCATCGGCGAAAGATCGTTTCTCTCTATTTCAGTTGTCGCTGCTGCATGAAGACATGCACGGTGAAGCGCTACTCATGACGCTGCGCTTGCTCGGTTTGCCGCTTCCTACGGTGCCTTTTGACAAGCAACCTGCGGTTCACGGCAACGCCGTGTTGCAGTTTTCGGCTGGCCAAGTGGAACTGGGCAGGAGTGGTCGTGGCTTTCAATTTGATAACGAACTGCCAGTCGATTGCGTGCAAGTCGGGGCCTTTGAGATTGATGCCTCACCGGTGAGGCATGCGGCGTTGAATGAATGGCGCGCAGATACCGGACGCGCCACTCTTGAATCCGCAGAGGCGAGGGGCATTGCCATGCACATGAGCCACGAGGAGGCCACCGCCTTCGCCCGCGACCACGGACGTCGGCTGCCAACCGAAGCTGAGTGGGAAAGCGCTTCGCGACAGTCCGATATGTTTCTAAATTCGACTGGGCTCGGTTGGGATTGGACATCAACGATCTTTAGCCCGCGTAATGGCTTTCAAGCGGGCCCGTATCGTGATTACTCGGTGCCTTGGTTTTCCATTGATTCGGCGCGCGGGCAGCAGGCTTCGACTCGCCATATGGTGCTCAAGGGCGGTTCGTTCGCGACGCACCCGCGCTTGAAGTATCCGCAGTATCGGAACTTCTACACAGAAGACCGCAGCGACATGTTCTGCACTTTCCGTACCTGTCGTAGCATTTAGCGGCTTGTCTGTAATGTCTGCCGGCGTGTGATGCCGAACACCTGACAGCTGGTGCGTCGAGGCCAGTGTTGCGCGAAATGAGCATCCGGTTTGAGGCGGTGTTCTACGATAAAATCTAAGTTGGCGGGTCTCCCCGCATTCGACGTTTGTGAACCTGGTCAGGTCGGGAACGAAGCAGCCACAGCGAATTAGTCGAAGTGCCGGGGGCAAGGCTCGCCAACCTATTTTTCGGCGGAAGGCGTGTTTGCGTCGGATTGCCTTTTTGCCTTCACTCTTCGTACCTCCCCCAGATGGCCCACCAAGTCCTCGCTCGAAAATGGCGTCCACGTAAGTTTGAGGATGTGATCGGGCAGGAACACGTCGTCAAAGCGCTGGCCAATGCGCTCGACTCCGGACGCATCCACCACGCCTATCTGTTTACCGGAACGCGCGGCGTCGGCAAGACGACGCTGGCGCGCATCCTAGCCAAGGCGCTCAACTGTCTCGGCGCAGACGGAGTCGGTGGAATCACTTCCAGCCCCTGCGGCGTGTGCCGCGCGTGCACTGAAATCGACGCCGGCCGGTTTGTCGATCTGCTGGAAGTTGATGCGGCAACTAATACCAAAGTTGATGAAATGCGCGAGTTGCTCGAGTCCGCGCAGTATGCGCCGGTGTCCGGACGCTACAAGGTGTACATCATCGACGAAGTGCACATGCTGTCAAAGTCTGCGTTTAACGCGATGCTAAAGACGCTTGAAGAGCCTCCCGCCCACGTTGAGTTCATTCTGGCGACAACCGATCCACAGAAACTGCCGATTACGGTGTTGTCGCGTTGCCTGCAATTCAATTTGCGTAACTTGGCTCCATCACTGTTGGGTGAGCATCTGGGTAAGATTCTCCAATCAGAACAGATCGAGTACGAAACACCGGCGCTGGAAATGATCGGGCGCGCGGGAGAGGGCAGCGTGCGTGATTCACTCTCCCTGCTCGATCAGGCCATTGCCTACGGTGCCGGCGCGGTAAAGACTAGCGATGTGGCCAGCATGCTCGGCGCACTCGACCAAACCTATCTGTTTTCGTTGCTCGCACACGTCGCCGATGGCAACGCGCGCGCGCTCGTTGCAGAGATAGATGCGCTTGCCACGCGCGCGATTTCGTTCGATTTGACGTTGAAAGAGTTGTCCTCTCTTGTCGCAAAGCTCGCCTTGGTGCAGGCCGTGGGACAAGATGCGGTTGACGGGCCGGATCGCGAGAAAATTACCGCAGCGGCAGCGCGTTTCAGCGCGGATGATGTTCAGTTGATTTATCAAATCACGCTGCTCGGCCGCCGCGACCTGCACCTGGCTCCCGACGAACAGTCAGGATTCACCATGACAATGCTGCGCGCGATCGCATTTCTTCAAGCTGGCGGTGGCGCTGCGTCGATGGCGGTGCCGCAGTTGGCGGCCGAGTCGAGTGCTGCCAAGGGGCAAAACTCTATTGCGGGCGGACTCACTGGAGTGGCGCCGTCTGAAAAGGTCCAGCCGCCGCCAAGCTTGGCGGCGGATAGAGTGACGGCGTATGACACGGCCGTCAGTGGTGCCGAACGGATTGCCGGTGGTGGAATTGCGAATTGGCCGCATTTTGTTGCCGCACACAACTTTACCGGAATGGCTGGCATGCTCGCCAAGCAGGCTGAGTTCGTCAGTTTTAGCGATGGTGTGCTGTCGTTGACCATCGCTCAGGCGCAAAAGCATCTTGCCGACAGAAAGTATCAAGACAAACTTA
>JAYVUH010000341.1:0-8390 GCA_043788115.1 Burkholderiales bacterium | reverse complement strand
TCAGCGCGATGCCATGCGACCAATCAAGGAAGCGGTACACAGCAACCTCGATGAATCGCGCGATGTTTACAACTGGGTGGTCAAACTGTGTGTGTCGCTGGGCGCCGCCGAGTCCGACATGGTGCCGTTTGAAAAATACGCGGCCGCCTCAGACGGTTTGGGCAGTCCATCGTCGGCTGCGCGCGCGCTGTTCGGTGGCGCAACGAACATCGAACGCGTGGATAGGCTGGTGCAATCGGTTGCCGCCCAGAAGGGCATGCGACACGCGGTGATCGACGACATCGTCGCCATGGTTGACGCTCGATTGCAGCAAAATCGGGCCAAAGCGGCATAAACAGCGGATCGCCCGCCGAAAGATTCGACGGGATACGGCTACTCCAAGCGGTGCCTTGTTTGCTTCGTCAAGACCAACTGCGTTGCTGGAACGTTGTCAGCCTGTCGGCTACGCTCACTTATTCGATTTCTAATTCATTGGGTCATTAATGATTCAAGTTCAACACCAGTAGCCTGCAAGAAGCGCAACGTAGTGCAGGGCGGTCACCACACAAGCACCGTCCCGCATTGCGCTACGCTCCATGGCGGGCTACTCCGTTAATAAATGATTAATGGTTTGGAAATGGAATTAGACGTGCTGGTAATTCGAACAGCTCGTTGCGGCGGTAGGGTTCAGTCACTTTTTGATGTCGGTAACTTCGCGGTCCCGTCGTCCGTGCCGAGCATTAACGGCAGACGACTTCCGTCAAGAAGCCCGCGCACGAGTTGATTGTTTTCCCAGATCAGTAATTCGCCGCGAACGCCGTCCTTGAGGTTGGCGTCAACGCCGACCACGCGACCACCGTAGAGTGAGGTGACCTCGTCGCGGGTCGTGTGACCAACAACAATTCGCTTTACGGAAAAGTCTTCTAGTAGCTTGTCAATTTGTGCGCTGCTCGCGCGCGGCATCACGAAGTAACCGCGGTACCAAAGCGGTCCGTTGCTGGCGAGTAGCCACGCCGCTTGCGGGTCGTCTTGGAGAGCCTCGCGGCTATCACCGACGCGCGCGCGGATCTTGGCGTTGAGCGCCGCGAGCGACGGTGCCTGTTGCGACAGATCGGGGCTGAGGCCGCCGTGCAAGAACAATGTGTCGCCCATCTTGAGTACGGTTGCGCGGGTTCGCAGCCACTGCCCCAGCTCCGTGTCCATGCCATACAGCGCCGAGAAGCGGCGTTGGAGGAGAGCGGCGACTTGCGGATATTTTGGATGTAGATATCGCAGGTCACCGCGCAGGACCATTGACTCGTGGTTTCCCAACACCATCTGCACGCTCCCCCCAGCCGCCTCCGCTTGCTGCGCCAATCGGTAGATCGCCCACAGTGCTTCTGTCTGTTTGGGGCCGCGGTCAAACACGTCGCCAGCAATCACCAGTACGCCTTTGCCGAACGTCCACTGATCTCGTGCGCCGATGATCTTGTGTGCGCGTAGCAAGCGCAAAAACAGTTCGTGCTGGCCGTGGATGTCGGATATGGCCGCCCAGCGTGAAGGCTGGGGAAGCAGGTCGGGGGCGATGCTGTTTTTCTTGTTCAGCGCAAAGCCGCTCACTGCGCCGCATGGGGCAGCTAGTTTGGCTCCACTGCGCAACGCAACTTCCGTGATTTCGCCGTCGCATATCCAGATTGCACGACTCGCGTCTTTGGCGTTCTCAGAATGAAAGACGTAGGGACCGTCGATGAGCGGCTCACCGGCAAAAACACGCAAGCTGAACAAGCTGAGCAGCAATACTCGGCGAAACATCATGGCACCACTCATTGGGGGGATGCTATTGAAGGCAGGTTATCTAACCATCTCAGGCACGACGCGATTGATCTCCCGCTTGATCAACTCGTTCACCAAACGCACTTTGTTGCCGGCGCTCAGCGCGCCCCACATGCCTGCCGCACCCGCAGCGGAGGCACCAATCGACACCGGCCAAGCATCAACAACTTTCTGTCGCTTCAGTACAGTGGAACTGACCAGCTCGATCAGGCGTATGTCAAAAAACGCATAGGGGGCGAGATAGCCGCGCCCGATGCGACCGCTGGGCGCGTCGCGGGTTTGGACTGCGCTATCCAAATAAAACCCCAAGCCTTCGAGCTTGCCACGCCCTTCGATGATCACGTCATCCAACAGCGCCGACGCTTCATCGCGACGTTTAGTGACCAGAAATAGATGTGTCGCACCTTGCGCTTTCAACGCGTCGCGGATCGCATCTGGGATGGCAATGACGTTTTCGCGCTCTTCAAACAACGTGCGGTGCTTCTCGAACAGCGCCGGACTGCGCGTATTCAGCGAAGCG
This sequence comes from Burkholderiales bacterium, assembly GCA_043788115.1. Classification (GTDB taxonomy): domain Bacteria; phylum Pseudomonadota; class Gammaproteobacteria; order Burkholderiales; family Usitatibacteraceae; genus UKL13-2. The sequence continues at coordinate 6,079 of JAYVUH010000341.1, read as the reverse complement.
AGCTCGGCATTCGGCGCAACTCTGCGCACGCTCGCAACGATCGCTCCCAGCACGGTGTCGTCGAATACGGTTTCGGCGATGGGTAACAACTCGCGGCGATTGGGGTCCATGCTGTTACCGGCTGGCTGCACTGCGACGACGATATCAAGGCGATCGCCGATCAGCGAGAGTACGCCATAGACGCTGCCCGCAGCCGTTGCCTTGTCGACAACGGCGCCGTGCGCCGCCGATATGACGCTGATCAACGCTAGTGGGAAGAGGTATTTTGTGATGGCTCTAAAGCTCGGCATGCGGAATCCGTCTAAAGGAATGTGGACGAAAGGATAACCGAGCCGCTGACAGATTGGGTATTGATATACGCCGCCCGTGCCGGTCGGCGGGTCCGCACAAGGAGTGTGACGGCAAATCAAGTGCTACTGCGACATTGCGCGACGATTGGTTTCAACTATCAATAGGATTCAGAGGATTGATTGGATTGATTGCGGCATGAGTTCTATATTGGACGACATCATCAATCGCCAAAGGAATTCGCCATGTCTGAATCCAAATGCCCCATGTCCGGCTCGTACCGTCATACTGCAGCCGGCGCCCAAAGCAACGCCAGCTGGTGGCCGAATCAGCTGAAGCTCAATATCTTGCACCAACACTCGCCAGCGGCCGACCCAATGGGCGAAGAATTCGACTACGCCAGTGAATTCAAGAGCCTTGATCTCAACGCCGTTGTGAAAGATCTACACGCGTTGATGACGACATCGCAAGACTGGTGGCCCGCTGACTACGGCCACTACGGCCCGTTTTTCATTCGCATGGCGTGGCACAGCGCGGGCACCTATCGCATTGCCGACGGCCGTGGTGGTGCGGGCTCGGGGATGCAGCGCTTCGCACCCCTCAACAGCTGGCCAGACAACGGCAACCTCGATAAAGCGCGCCGTTTGTTGTGGCCGATCAAACAAAAGTACGGCCGTAAGATTTCATGGGCGGATTTGATGATCCTCGCGGGCAATGTGTCGCTCGACTCGATGGGCTTCAAAACCTTTGGCTTCGCTGGTGGCCGCGCCGACGTGTTTGAACCCGCGGAGGACATCTATTGGGGCCCTGAGAGTGAATGGCTCGGTGATAAACGTTACACCGGTAACCGTCAGTTAGAAAATCCTCTCGGCGCGGTGCAGATGGGTTTGATCTACGTGAACCCGCAAGGCCCGAACGGCAACCCTGATCCGCTTCTCGCCGCACACGATATCCGCGAAACTTTTGCACGCATGGCGATGAATGACGAAGAAACTGTCGCGTTGATCGCCGGTGGACACACTTTCGGCAAGGCGCACGGCGCGGCGGACCCAGGCAAATACGTTGGCGCGGAACCCGAAGGCGCATCGATTGAAGAGCAAGGCTTTGGCTGGAAAAACAGTTTTGGCAGTGGCAAAGGCGTAGACACCATCACCAGCGGACTTGAAGGTGCATGGACACCGACGCCAATCACGTGGGACAACAGCTATTTCGATACGCTGTTCGGCTATGAATGGGAGCTCACCAAGAGCCCGGCCGGCGCGTTGCAATGGAAACCCGCGGGCGGCGCAGGTGCCACCAGCGTGCCCGACGCGCACGATGCTGCGCTGCGCCACGCACCAATGATGGCCACCACCGATCTGTCAATGAGAATGGATCCGGCGTACGCAAAAATCTCCAAGCGCTTTCACGAGAATCCGAGTGAGCTCGCTGACGTCTTTGCGCGCGCTTGGTACAAGCTCACGCACCGCGACATGGGTCCGACGTCACGTTACCTCGGCGCATTGGTGCCCGCGGAAACGCTGATCTGGCAAGACCCGGTGCCAGCGGTTGATCACGCGCTGATCGGCGCACAAGAAATCGCGGCATTGAAGGCAAAAATTCTCGCCTCGGGCCTCCCGATCGCGCAGTTGGTCTCAACCGCGTGGGCATCGGCTTCCACGTTCCGCGGCTCCGACAAGCGCGGCGGTGCCAATGGCGCGCGTATCCGTCTCGCGCCGCAGAAAGATTGGGAAGTGAACCAACCCGCGCAGTTGTCGAAGGTGCTGCAAACGCTCGAGGCGATTCAAATTGATTTCAACGGCGCAGCCTCCGGCGGCAAGAAGGTGTCACTCGCAGATTTGATCGTGCTGGGCGGTTGCGCCGCTGTTGAAGCCGCCGCAAAGAAAGCGGGACACAACATCACCGTTCCGTTCACACCCGGCCGCACCGACGCAACACAGGCACAAACCGACGCGGCATCGTTCGCACCGCTTGAGCCCACTGCTGATGGCTTTCGTAACTACCTGCGTGGAGCACATCCGATGTCTGCTGAAGAGTTGCTGATTGATCGCGCGCAGCTGCTCACGCTAAGCGCACCAGAAATGACGGTGCTAGTCGGCGGCCTGCGCGTGTTGGGCGCGAATGCTGGTCAAGCCAAACAAGGCGTGTTCACTAAACAGCCGGAAGTCCTCACCAATGACTTCTTCGTGAATCTGTTGGACATGGCGACCGAGTGGCAGCCCGTCAATGGCTCGACAGATAACTTTGAGGGCCGTGATCGTGCGAGTAAGCAAACGAAATGGACCGCAACGCGGGTTGATCTGGTGTTCGGTGCGCATTCGCAGCTGCGTGCGATTGCCGAGGTATATGCGGCGGGTGATGCGCAGACGAAGTTTGTGAACGACTTCGTCGCCGCGTGGGACAAGGTGATGAATCTGGATCGGTTTGATCTCGCTTAAGCAAGGGGCAGCAAAAACACCAAACACAAGCGCCCGCGGGCATTTCGAAGCAAAAATAGCTGGAAATGCCCGTGGATGCTAGGGTTTCGGAAACTAATTGTGCTCCCTCATGGTACTACCTTAAGCTGTCTCCTCGACGCAGGTCGGGGTCCGAGTTACCTCAAACATACAGAACAACCCACTGGGATCCCGACCCGGGCAACTGCCCGGTCTATCCCGTCGAAGGGTCGGGATGACAGTTTTTATGGCGGCCTCAAACAACAGCAATTTTTTGCACCCAATAGCGGAAAAGACGCTTAAGGTAGTGCCATGATGGTCTGTCCTCGATTGTTGCCCGATTGTTGCGATTGTTGCTAGGGTTTCGCGGAGTGTTATATCCCCATTGCGTTGCCGCCGCCGCTACTCGCGCGTCGCTTCCTTTGAACCTGTTTTCGGCGCGCCGCTACTAGCGCCGGTTGGTACGCCAGCATCCGCGCGCGCTTGACTCAGTAGCGCGGCGCATTTGCTGTCTTGATCTTTGCCAAAGTCGAGCAGCGGGAGCAACGCGCCCAGCCCGCCCGTGGCCGCACCGAGTGCCACGGCCAGACCGCCGCGGGTGAACACACCTTGCATCTCGGGTTTAAGGCTAGGGGATTCGAATGAACCGGTTACGGCAATCGGGCCCCGCAGCGTGACGAGGCTGAAGCCCTTAGCGCGCGACACGAGTCGAAGATGAAGCGACTCATCATTGAAATTAATATTGCCCGCGCCGACCATATTGACCTTGGTCGTGTCGAGCACCAAATCTTTGACCGTAAAAATGCCCTTTTCCGCTTTGAAATTTGCAACAGCGCAGCGGACGGGAATTTGTTTGTCACCACCCACCAACAACAAAAGAGAATTCGCAACATCAAGATTCGCGAGCCGCATTGTTAATTCGCCGACCGAGCCACCATCCATTAGCAACGCAGCCTCACCATCGGCTCCCGCCATCATTTGCGAGACTGAGTTTCCAGTTCCACGCAACTTCGCGCGGCCGTTGATCGCTCCGGTGTCTGCAGCCGCAAGGGTAGAGGTTGGGAACAGTTTTCCCAACCGCAATCCGGTCGCCACGATGTCGGCGCGTGTACTAATGCGAGGTTGAGTTCCATCCATTTCAATCTGCGATACAAGGTGGCCACCCGCAATCCAAAAATCGAGCGGTGCGAGCTTGAGCACCCCTTTATTGACAATGAGATGCACGCTCATCTTTTCCAGCGGCAGACTGGCCGTGATGATCTTCTCGCCGCGCAGTTTCACATCAACGTCGGCCGCTTGCAGTTTTTCTAGGCTGAAAGGCTCCGTTGGTAATACCCTAGTGGCGGGCGCCGGACTTTTTGCCGCTGCGTTTGAATTCGCCGCGCGATTCGCACCGATAAAACCACCAAGATCGGCCAACAAGAGTTTTTGCGACGTAAGATTCGCGGTGAGCTTTTGCGGCGTTGGCGCACGGTCAATCTCGATTGCGCCCGCCAGATCGCTTTGGCCCACCCGGCCGGTGAAGTCGCGAAATTTCCAGACCTTGTTGGTATGGTCCATAAATCCTGCGAGCCGATAGGGAGGCGTCGGCGGAAATGGCACGCCAATGAGCAGGTAAAGACGCGCGAGACTGTCGCCCTCGATGTGAAAATTTAATTGCTCGCCCGCGAGTCGCAGCGGGTCAAGCAGCGCGCCGTCAATACTGGCTTTTGTTGCGCCGATTGTGGCTTTCGCGCGGATCGGGTATGGGTTATGCGCCGTGCGAAGGCTCAGCAGCGCACCGCCACGCGCTTCAATGGTGGTCGGCATGCCGTTAAAACTTCCCTTGCCGAAAATGGTGAGTTGGTATTCAGATTGATCTGCAACGATCGCCGAGGTCTTCACATCGAGCGCGAGGTTCGTTTTGTTAATCGGATCGCGATAGACGACAGTTCCTTCGTCAATGCGCAGGCCGCCGATGTAGGGGAAGGTCCGCGGCGGCGTACTTTGGCTAAAAATCCAATTGGGTACGCTGGGCGGCACCGCCACGGCAGGATTTTTTTCCAGCACAACGCGCGGCTGCGACAGCACAAGCAGCGGCACCTCTAAACTGCCGCGGAGCAACTTGCCCAAGTCGATGGTCATCTCTACGCGCTTGATCTCAGCCATGTTGGGGTCGCGGCTCCAAGCGGCGTTGCCAAACACAACATCGTTTGCAATCACGCGCGGCGAGAGTGACAGTGCAATGTCGAGATCCCCATTGATTGCGAATGTGCGTCCACTCGCGGTACTGACCCATGTCGAAATCGGCCCGCGCAGCCAGTTCCAGCCCAGCAGCGCAATCACCAATGCCAAGATGGCAAGGAACACAACGGCACCGGTGAAAAGGAAGCCGGTCACCACCAGCCAGCGCGGCCGCGGGTTCGCCCTAATTGTATTGGTGCCGCTCGTAGGAATGGCGGCGCGCGTTTGGTCAGACTCGATCGGATTCACCTTTTGGCGCGTTGGCGGAGTGAAATCATCCGCTGTGTCGTCTGCGGCGTCCGTGCGGTCGGGCACCAACACGCCTTCAAAGGGCAATGGACATTGCCCCTTGGCATGGCGAACATTTGAGGACAGACCACTATTTAAAAATTCTTCGGCAATCCAGCCTGCTTCAGCACGGCATTTGCCGTATGCCGTGACTTGATCTTGCTATAGACGACAAAGTGAACCTGCGTAATTGGGCTGCGCCAGATTTCGTGAACCCCTTTGCCTGCGCGCACAAATGCGCACCCAGCCGCGAGCAACAGCCGCTTGAGTTCAATGCGTGAAACTTTCCATCAGGCTGCGAGTTCAAAGCGGCGTGTGAGGAGTTCGAATGCGATGGGCTTGGGAGGCGTTTGGCCGTTAAGTTCGAGCAGCTCCGGAATAAGGGATTTGAGTTTTTGAACGAGGGCTTCAGTCGTATCGGCCTCAGTTGCCAATCCCGGCACTTCGTCGCTGGTGGCAACCCATACTTTTGCTTCTTCATCCCATTGGGCATGAACGTAATAGGGTTTGTTCATTACATCGGCTCCAGCGTTAAGTGTTTTTGAAGAATACGGCAAATGCGACCCTCCCGGAAGTGGCGGGCTTACCACGATGCCTAGGGGTCGTGCCTAGGGATCGGAGTCGATTTCATTTCCACCGCGAATCAAAGGCACAATCAAAGGGATCACAATGACGATTTCTCCACGTTACCCCAACTCCACAACCGATTCGCCGCCATCTAGGGAAGCTCTGATTGAGTTCAGTTCTAAGTCAGGCTAGGCGCGAACATGAAAATATTGCCGCCGCATATGTTTGATATGCAAAGAGATATTTTTATGTGAGCAACAACCTCATTTGGCAAAAAT
>JAYVUH010000340.1:0-2210 GCA_043788115.1 Burkholderiales bacterium | reverse complement strand
CGCCTAAGCCGTTCATGTCGATGAACAAATCATCGATGTCTGATCTGGCGAATCCGAATTTGGCGCGATTCAGCACCTCTAAGTATTCAGCGCTGATGGTGTGGCTTAGCACGGGAATAAGTTCGGCATCGCGAATTGCTTTGATAACTTGCGCTGAAACTCCGCCCGGCGTGAGTAACGCCGAGACTAAAACATTGGTATCAATGACCGCTCGCACGCTTCGCCGCCCTCTCTTTTCTCGCCTCAGCAATCTCCGCGTTGATTTCCTTCATCGTCATTTTGTGAGTACCTCTGGCGACGGACTGCTGCTGCATTTTTTGAACGGTCGCCATGAATCGCTCTGCACGGATCGCGCGCAGCATCGGCTCGATAGATTCAGCACTGGAATGCACCAACAGCGCAAACGGTTTACCGTTGCGGGTAACAACGATATCTTTGCCCGCCTCAAGCTTTTTCCAGACCGCGCCAGATTCGGCTCGCAAGTCCTTGGTCGTCACAAAATCCATGACCATCTCCTGTACACAATAGAGTACACAATATAGCACCCATGCATCAGCTTCTCAACACCTTGTATATCACTACGCCGAACGCTTATGCGCATCTGGAGAACGACACGCTGCGCGTCGATGTCGAGCGCGAAAAGAAGCTCGCCGTGCCCCTGCATCACTTGAGTAGCGTAGTGTGTTTTGGCAACATCATGGTATCGCCCGCACTGATGCATCGGCTCGCGGCCGAGGGCAAGTCGCTAGTCCTACTCGATGGTAACGGCCGCTTCAAGGCACGTTTGGAAGGGCCAATCTCTGGCAATGTGTTGCTTAGGCAAGCACAACATCGGCAGTGCATTGAGTCGGCTGCGACGCTTAATTTTGCCCGCGCCTTCATTGCGGGGAAGCTCAAGAATAGTCGGCAGGTATTGCTACGGGGGGCGCGGGAAGCCACCGCCACCGATGATCAGGCAGTGCTAACGCGTACCGCCGATAATCTCGCCGCGTCATTGCGTGCGTTGGTACCAGCTACCGATCTTGACGTCTTGCGCGGCATCGAAGGTGAGGCAGCACGCGGCTATTTTGCGGCACTCAATCGCATGGTGCGAGTCGATTTCCGTGGCGAATTCCAAATGGATGGTCGCAGCAAACGGCCACCGCGTGATCGCATGAATGCCCTTATTTCGTTTCTGTACTCCATGCTCACCAACGATTGCCGCTCAGCAATTGAGAGCGTCGGACTCGATCCGCAACTCGGCTTTCTGCATGCCGTTCGCCCTGGTCGCGCCGCACTGGCGCTCGATCTGGTCGAGGAATTTCGCGCCTACGTTGCTGACCGCCTAGCGCTGACGCTAATCAATCGCGGGCAGGTGACCGCACGAGATTTCGACCTCCGCGAGGGTGGCGCAGTACAGCTTAGTGACGACGCGCGGCGCGCTGTGGTGGTGGCCTATCAGGAACGCAAGCAAGAGGAAATCATGCATCCCGTGGTTGAACAAAAAATGCCGCTCGGCCTGATACCACTATTGCAAGCACGCTTCATTGCTCGAACGCTGCGTGGTGACATGGCCAGCTATGTACCGTTCCTGATTCGGTAGGGTGCCGAAGATGATGATCATTGTTGCCTACGATGTTTCAACCGAAACCAAGGAGGGGCGACGTCGATTGCGGCGGGTCGCAAAGGTGTGTGAAAGTGTTGGGCAGCGCGTTCAAAACTCGGTGTTCGAGTGCAAAGTGGATCAAATGCAGCTCGATGAGTTGGAGCGCCGCTTGCTTAGCGAAATTAACGAAGAGGAAGACTGCTTGCGGTTGTACCGTTTGACAGAACCAATCGACATGCGCATCAAGCAATATGGAAAATTTAGATCAATCAATTTTGAGAAGCCGCTGGTGATCTGATGCGCGAACCTAGAGCAAGCGCCGATGCCCGCACCCTTCCGCGCAGATAGCAAGTTACTGATTTGCAGGATGATTTTTTCTTATGATCTATTTCACATGAGCTCGATTTTAATATTTCAAACAGGTTCGCGCAGAAGCCGGGAATTTGTGTTGAGTATCATGCAGTTGCAGCAATGAAGTTGCGCCCGCGCGAGAGCGCGGGCGAGGATTGAAACTTCCAAGTGGGAGCCGTACCACGTCGCCCGCTACAGTTGCGCCCGCGCGAGAGCGCGGGCGAGGATTGAAACTTCCAAGTGGGAGCCGTACCACGTCGCCCGCTACGTTGCG
>JAYVUH010000339.1:0-4237 GCA_043788115.1 Burkholderiales bacterium | reverse complement strand
AGATCATCTCCGTGATGCCCGCCGCGGCGGCTTCCTCGACCGCGTACTGGATCAACGGCTTGTCGACGACCGGCAGCATTTCCTTTGGGCTCGCTTTGGTGGCCGGCAGGAATCGGGTGCCGAGCCCCGCGACAGGAAACACAGCTTTGGTGATTTTTTTAGTTTTCATCGGGCGCTATCCTGGCATATCGAGCATCTGCAAAAACTGCGCTTCGTCGATTACCACGACGCCGAGTTCTTGCGCTTTGTCCAGTTTACTACCCGCCTCAGTGCCGGCAACGATAAAGTCAGTCTTCTTTGAGACGCTACTCGATACTTTCGCGCCAACCAGCTCCAGCTTGTCCTTGGCGTCATCGCGGGACATCACGCTGAGGCTACCCGTCAGAACCACCGTCTTGCCAGCGAACGGGCTGTTGAAAGTTGCCGCCGAGCTGCCTTGGGTGTCGGACCATTCGATGCCACAGGCTCGCAGCTGTTCGACCACAGCACGATTGTGCGGCTCGTCAAAGAACTTACGGGTTGATTGTGCGACGACCGGCCCAACATCGTTGACCAGCAACAATTGATCGATCGGTGCATCCATTAAGCGATCAATATTGCCGAAGTGCTTCACCAGATCCCTGGCGGTCGCCTCACCAACATGACGAATACCTAGCGCAAATAGAAATCTGGGCAGCGTTGTCCGCTTGGATTTGGCAATTCCATCGAGCAAATTTTGCGCCGACTTTTGCGCCATGCGTGGCAAGCCTGCCAGCGCGTCAACGCCCAAGTGATAGAGGTCGGCAGGCGTGTGTACCAGCTTATGGTCGACGATCTGGTCGACCAGTTTGTCACCCAATCCTTCGATATCCATGGCGCGACGCTGTGCAAAATGCAGCAACGCCTGTTTACGTTGCGCCGGACAATAGAGTCCGCCACTACAGCGTGCGATGGCCTCGCCCTCGAGTCTGACAATGGCCGAATCACACTCCGGGCATCGTGTCGGCATGAAAAACTCAGGCGCGTCGACAGGGCGATGCGCCAATACGACCGAAGCAACCTCCGGGATCACGTCACCTGCCCGTCTGACAACCACCGTGTCACCAATCCGGAGGTCCTTGCGCCGCAGTTCATCCTCGTTATGCAACGTCGCATTCGAGACGGTGGTGCCACCGACAAACACCGGCTTCAAGCGTGCGACAGGGGTGATAGCACCGGTGCGTCCTACCTGTACATCGATGCCCAATAGCAACGTGGTCGCTTCCTCGGCGGGAAATTTGTGCGCGACGGCAAATCGCGGAGCGCGCGAAACATATCCAAGCGTATGTTGAAAGCCAAGGTCGTTGACTTTGTAGACCACGCCGTCGATATCGAACGGCAGTCCGGCGCGTGCGCCGCCAATACGGTGGTAATAGGCGAGCAAACCGGACACGCCACTGGCAACATCCCGCAGGTTTGACACCGGGAAGTGCAGCTCGCCCAGCAGATCCATCACCTTGCTGTGGGTGCCTGGCATCGAAACGCCGTCGGTCGCACCAATGCCGTAGGCGAAGAACGAGAGTGGTCGCCCGGCGGTCAGCCTCGAATCTAGTTGCCGCAGCGAACCCGCCGCCGCGTTGCGCGGGTTTACAAAAAGCTTCTCGCCCTTTTCGGCCTGCCGTGCGTTCAACTCATCAAAATCACGCCGCTGCATGAGCAGCTCGCCGCGAACTTCGAGCATGCGCGCGTGGGTATCGATCTTGAGGGGAATCGAGCGAACCGTTCGAAGATTCTGGGTCACGTCCTCGCCGACCGCACCGTCGCCTCGGGTGGCACCCTGTACAAACAGTCCGTGTTCATAGGTAAGTGAGACGGCAAGTCCGTCAAACTTTGGTTCGCACGCGAACTCGATCTCGCCGCCGTTGATCGCCTCGGCCAATTGTGTCCGGCAGCGCTTGTCAAACGCGACAACGTCTTCATCCGCGAACGCATTGCCCAGCGATAGCATGGGTACCCGATGGGTCACTTCGGCAAAGGCATCCAACGGCTTGGCACCGACACGTTGGGTCGGTGAATCGGCGCTCACCAGATGGGGATACTGCGTCTCCAGCGCAACCAGACGGTTGTATAACTCATCATAGAGCGCATCGGATATCGACGGCTGATCAAGCACGTGATAGCGGTAGAGATGCAGGTCGAGGTCTTCCCGCAGTGCGGCGATCTCTTTTGCGGCGGTTGGCTGTGTGGCCATGTTAGGTGCGCCGAACCGCCGGTCAGGCGTATAGACGCAGCGCAACGGATGAACCGGGCACGACTCCACGTTGCTGCATTTCACCGGTGATCGCGTGGACGGTCTCGGCAATAACCTTGCGGCCGTTGGCGGTCAGCGTTTTTTTATTATCGTCGACCACTTCGCCGTGCAGCACGTCGGCGAACTGCAGCGCAAGGGTGAACATGCGCTCAAAAATCTGGCCGGGATGCGGTGTACGGGGCACATCGAGTGCGAACGTCAGTTGTGTGAAATACGGCAGCTCGCCGCGCAGGGTCGGCGCTTCAGCCGGATTGCCGTTGCGCAACGTAAACAAGGTTCGTCCGTAGTCATCCTTGAGCGCAAACTCGCCTGCCGGTAGCCCCGTCAGCCCTTGCGCTTCCGCGAGTCCCCGAACCTTGGTGGCGGCAAACGTGACACCGCTCTTGCCGACAATATTCACCGCGATCTCGATGTCGGTTTCGGCACAGAATTGATCGACCATCTGCGCACGCCGCTGCGCTTCGGTAAGGTCTTCGCGTTGCGAAACCGCACCGATGGTCGCGGCAAAGGCGGACATGGCATCGTCAAACTGCGCCAACGTCGACACATCCACCGGGCCACCCCGGTCAGCCAACTGCAGACCGGCGCGAATTTCACGGTACTGTTCATCCAATGAGGGGTCAATCGGTTGCCACAACCCGCCCACCAGCCCCTCCCACAGCACATGCCCCGCAATCGAACGCGACTGTTCAACCATGGGTGCATACACATCCGCCTCGACCGGCGCATCAGCGAGCATCATCGCCACCGTGTCGACTTCGGTATTGATAGCAGGCAACAGATCGCCCGCCGCACCACGCACCGGGTTACGCGGTTCGCGCAGCATTGCGCCGTTGCCATCTGGCGTGTCGGTATCGATCGGCCGCGTCAAGTCGTCAAGCGCGTCCTGTTCGGCTGTCTCAAACTTGCCAAATGACGGCTCGCGGCGTTGCGTTGAATCCGCTGCGGGTGCTTCGACAGAGGCGAACAACGCATCGTTGCGCTCCGCTGAAAACATTTGCTCAGCGCCCTTGCGGTACTTCGCTTCTTGCCAGCGGTTGTAGGCAACCACGCCGACGACGATGACAGCGATCAGGCCGACGAGGACGAGTTGGAAATCGGAGATCATGTTTGGATTGAAGTCTTTTATCGACGAGAGTTTTCAGGCGACACTGGTTGGAGTCGCGCTTGTTGATTTAGCTTCGAAGTTCTGCTCAGCTCCATCAGGCTGCCACCGCCTGCGCTGGGCTCGCGGCAAATTTCTTGGCGGCCTCGATGTCCACTTCCACGATCCGCGAACAGCCCGGCTCGTTCATTGTGACACCAACCAGTTGTTCGCCCATTTCCATCGTAACCTTATTGTGGGTGATAAACAGGAACTGCGTCGAGGCAGACATCTTCTTGACGAGTTCGCAGAACCGATCCGTATTCGAGTCATCCAACGGTGCGTCCACCTCATCGAGCAGGCAGAACGGCGCCGGATTGAGTCGGAACAAGGAGAATACCAACGCCAGCGCGGTCAACGCTTTCTCTCCGCCGGACAGCAGCTGGATCGACGAATTCTTCTTGCCAGGAGGCTGCGCGAGTACCTGCAGGCCAGCATCGAGAATTTCTTCCCCAGTCAATCGCAGATAGGCGTTGCCACCACCGAACAACGATGGGAACAGCTCTTGGAAGTTCTTGTTGACCGCTTCAAATGTGACCTGAAGCAGATCACGTGTTTCGCGGTCAATTCGCTTGATTGCCGCCTCGAGTGTTTCTACGGCTTCTTTCAAATCCGACGACTGCGCGTCGAGAAATTCTTTGCGCACGGTGGCTTGTTCTAATTCTTGCAGCGCGGCGAGGTTGACCGCACCGAGCGCCGCAATTTCCTGGTTGAGCCGGTTGATTTCCGCTTGATAGGCCGTCGAACGCGTTTTCTTTTCGACAAGGTCGGCGAGTTCATCAAGGACACCGCCGTTTTCAAGCATCTGCCGCGTAAAATTCTCC
>JAYVUH010000338.1:0-2549 GCA_043788115.1 Burkholderiales bacterium | reverse complement strand
ATTGAGCTGGCCGATAGCAACGGCAACACCATCAAGTTGGAGTCCAGCGGTATCACGATCCGCACCGGGAAGAAGCTCACGCTCGACGCTTCTCAGATTGAAATGACGGCTGGCATGGTCTCGGTCAGTTCTGGCATCTCCAAGTTCAGTGGCATGGTGAAGGCCGATACCGTGATCTCAAACTCAGTCATCAGTGCGTCTTACACACCGGGCGCAGGAAATATTTTGTGAACATGCAAAGCGAACCACGAGTGCAATGGGTGACCGCGGCCCCGTTCTGGTCCGAACTGGGGCAGATGGGCGATAGGCAGCGCAGCCGTCAATTTCGACAACCGGCCCTGCTGCGTTTCGCTACCGACACGTTTATGGATGAGCTAAACGTGCTGCTGGCCAGCGCACCTTCTCAGGTGGCGGCCCTGCGCGCCAAGCCTGAAACTTGGCGCGGCCACGAGCCGACGCTGCCGGTGGCGTTGCCATCGAGCCAAATGCAACGCGCCATTGCCCTGCGCAAGACGCGGGGCTTGCATTCGCCGCGTCAGGCTTTGGCTGCGTTAAAAGCGCTGCCTGCGCCGCCTCAGCAAACCATTGCCGCACCCAGCAAGCTTAAGTTGTACCAACCGGCCCATCAGCGCTACTACCTGGTAACCGCCTGTTTGGTATGCCGCGTGGCCGGGCTGCCCGACCGCGTCATCAACATTGGCGAGGGCGAGCGGGCCACCTTTGTTTTGCGGCGGGTGCGGGCCAAAACGGGCCAGACAATCAACGTGGGTGATGCCAACACGTTTGATGAGTTTGCGTGGGTGGAGCAGAATGGGCTGAGTGGCTGGCAACCTATTGAAGCGACACACAGTGTGGCCGAGGGCGAAGAGCATTTGCCTCTGTTCCCCCTCAGCTACGACGCTGAGGATGGCCGCCGACGGCGCTTACTGGGCGGCCTAGTGCCGGTGTCCAAACGTGAGGCGTTGGTGCATGGGCCGCCCCTCAGCGCCAGCCCACCCACGGGTGATGATGCAGACCCACGCCGGGCGCAATTGGAGGCGCGCGTGATTGCGCCGTGGGTGGCATTGATGGATCAGGCTGAGCGTGTTTACAAAGTTATCATCACTCCCACAAAAGACCCCCCTGATTCAGCTCAATTACTTAAAAACACGCGCAACGATATTCAACACAGCACCTGGCTCATCTTGTTGGACTTGGCCGAGTTCTTGCAAACGTATCTCAAACCCGTCTGGCGCGTCATCAACGGCGAGACCAATGACGCATCGCCAACTGAGCTGGCCTTGCTCACTGCCTTCAAGCAGATCAAAACGACAACCCCGATGCTCAGCCTGGCCGATGCGCTCAAGCAAATTGGCCCGTTCAAAAACGATCTAGAAACCAACACTACTTTGTATGGCTCACCGGGCGACGTGGGCAGCGGGTGGCCGGACTTCCACGCGCATCTGGCCGACCCCAAACCGTTGGGCAACCCGAACTACTTGGTGATCCCCAATCAGAACACGTTCCAAAAACAGCGGGACTATCTCAATGACGTGCTCTCCCAATTGTTTAGAGCGGCCTGGCCTGCGCAGATTCCTACTGGCACGCCGCCTGTGCCGCTGGTCATGCAGCCGCTCATGGATGCGGGGACGCAGGCCCAGTTTGTAATTCGCATGGTGTTCGAGCGGCCACAATGCAGCCCTTCCCAACGCATCACGCGCAGCCCACCCACCGAGCCTTTTCAGTTGGCTAGCTTCTTCGACCCAGATGCACCGGCGCGCCCGTTGCGCATTGCGCTGCCCATTGATACATCACCGGCCGGGCTGCGCAGGCACGACAAGAACACCGCCTTCATGATCTCGGATGTGCTGTGTGGCCAGATGGAGAAAGCGCGCAGCTTGGGGCTGGGCGACCTAGTGCTCAGCGTGCTGCCCTGGCCCTTTCACAAAGATTTGGATTTAAGCGCTGGCTGGGGGCCATGCACAGACAACGGCGAAGCGATTGGAAAGATGTGCTCGCTGTCTATCCCCATCATCACCATTTGCGCCTTTATCTTGCTCATGGTCATGGTGAGTTTGCTGGACATTATTTTTCATTGGCTGCCCTTCTTTATTCTGTGCTTCCCTGTGCCCAGCTTTGTGGCCAAGAAACTGGAGGGCAACTGATGTTGAACACCCGCACAAACCGCCGCGACATCGGGCGCATCTTTGGGCGTGGCCTGGCGTTCCCGCCTCGGGTGGGCAGCGACGGCCAGTTGGTGTGGTCTGAGGGCGACCCCAACGTGCGCGAATCCATCCAGATTATTTTGACGACGGAGCCAGGTGAGCGACTGCGCCTGCCGGAGTTTGGGGCTGGCCTCGGTCAGTTTTTGTTCGAGCCGAATACCACCAGCACCCGCCAACTCATCAAAGACCGTATCGCCAAGACCCTAGCCGCCTGGGAACCGCGCGCCCAGGTCGAGACGATTCAGGTAGATGAAGATGAGATTAACCCCTATGCCGCGCTCATCGTCATCACCTATCAACTGGTAGCCACCCAGACCCGCGAACGGTTAAGCCTCACAGTGCAAG
>JAYVUH010000337.1:0-2206 GCA_043788115.1 Burkholderiales bacterium | reverse complement strand
CTTAGCGGCGAATTCATCGCCGCTGAGAAGACCAGCCTCATGAACGATCAAGTCGTTTATGTGACGATTGACGAGCTGATGATCGAGCTGGAGAAACGGGTTGCGCTCGACGTGCGCGAAGCGTTGGTTGCCGCGCGCGCCAACGACGGCAGCTACCCCTGGCTGGCACCCGTCACAATCCCCACACTGGCGACCACCGTCTCGCCAGACACGATCACCACCTACAGCAGCCAACTGGCAACAAGGGCGGGATTCGTGCCGTTTCATGACTACACAAACAGTAACCACCGTTTCCTGACTGAACTTACGTGGAACATCGGTGGGCCGACGACCGGCGACATCGGCACGTTTACGGGCAATCTGAGCAGCGCTGAAACCCAGTTCGCTTGTGGTGGTGGCGTCGCAGCATCATGCACCTGCCGCGCGAGGCTGGCGACGACGGCCCTGGTCATTCCACGAACGTTGACTGACCCTGAATTCTTGGCGATCAAGGCCGGTACGCCGAACGTCTCAACGCCAGCCGTTGCATGCCAACGCAGCACGTCCTCGTCACTGAGCGTTCGCAACAATTCGCTCACGTGCGATGCCTATACCATCACGACAACGACGCCAGTGACCTACGCGATTCAGCGGCGGAATAACATCGTCAGCGGAGCGCCAACCGGGAATTGTGTCACCACCGGCACGCGCATCAATATTGGTGATTACTCTGGCGTGCGGACGCGACGCATCACGATCAACTTCACGGTT
This sequence comes from Burkholderiales bacterium, assembly GCA_043788115.1. Taxonomy (GTDB): domain Bacteria; phylum Pseudomonadota; class Gammaproteobacteria; order Burkholderiales; family Usitatibacteraceae; genus UKL13-2. The sequence continues at coordinate 1,456 of JAYVUH010000337.1, read as the reverse complement.
TTTTCGGGCACGGCCGCGATCCAGCCAGGCACATCGTCTGCGTACGCTAGCCGCTCGATTACGAATTCGAGCGTCGCCACCAACACGCCGATGATTGAGGTCGCCGATCGATGGATCCCGGATGCCCTGGGCAGCATTCCGTTTGACCAATTCTCTGCAACATGGCCAACCGGCATTCTGACCGGCGCAGGACAAACCGCGCAAACCACCAGCGTCACGGTTTCAAACATTAGAAAGTACCCTGATATGCCGGCTTGGTACTCCTCGCAGAAATGGAATGAGTTCATTTACGCCGCATTGTCTGCCGATGTGTCGCCCACAACCGGCAGCGCGGCCTGCGGGGCAAACTGTCTTACATCAGGCACACGCAACAATACCGATCTCGTTGTGATTTCTGTCGGCGCCGCTCTCGCAGGTCAAACGCGTTATTCTGGTTCACCTGCAGCAACCGATTTCCTCGAAGCGCCAAATGCAACCGGCAGTGCAACCAAGGTCTTTTCTTCAAGTACGACTGCCCGTTCAGCGACCTATCAAGACACCGTTGTAACCCTTCCCAGATGAGATACGCAGCCCGACATTCCCGCACCAGCGCAGGCTTTTCGCTCGTCGAAATCGCCGTCGTGCTCGTCATTCTCGCGATATTGATCACCGCCATCGGTGTTCCGCTTGGAACACAACTCGACCAGCAACGCACAACGGATACCCAGAAGCAACTCGAGAACATTAAAGAAGCGATCTACGGCTTTGCGATGGCGAACGGCAGGTTGCCCTGTCCGGCGACAACGGCGGGCGGAGCTGAAGCCCCAGTTGGCGGCGGCGTCTGCACAACTAACAGTGGATTTGTGCCCGGCATCACGCTCGGGCTATCCGGGCTCGATAGCGCGGGCTTCGTCGTCGACGGATGGCGGGATGGGCTTGACGCGCGCCGCATACGCTATGCGGTACTTGCGCTAAACACCGCGGTCGCCCCACCACCCAATTGTCCGGCCAGCCTCACCGCAATTCTGACCAGTGCAAACATCATGCGCGCCGCAACCATGGACTGCCTGTCCGGCACGACAGCCGCGGTGAATTTGCTGACGGTGAACACCACCATCATCACGGGCGCACTTCCCGGGACTTGTACCGCGTCAGAACTCACTAGGAAGGCACCGTTCGTGCTCTTCTCACTGGGCAAGAATGGCCTCACCGCCGGCACCGGCGCAGACGAGACGACCAATCTTGTCGCCAATGCCGTCACGTTTATCTCCAACACGCCCACGATTGCCGCAACCTGCGCGGGCGAATTCGACGACATCGTCACCTGGGGTTCGCTCAATACGCTGTTTGCCCGAATGGTGCAGGCGGGCAAGCTGCTGTGAGCGCGCAGTCGTTGTCCAAGTCGTTGCCGGAATGTGGCGGCAACGTCACACACCCGTTGGTACGAGCAGTGCGTTGGACACGACTATTGCTGCAC
>JAYVUH010000336.1:0-6232 GCA_043788115.1 Burkholderiales bacterium | reverse complement strand
GCCGAGTCGAGCGCCATCGATACCGGTTCTGCATGACCCCAACCTTCGGCGTGCGCGGCCACCCGCGCGAGGGTGATCAACATACCTGCCGTCGCGCCCCAGATGTAGCGCTCACCATACGGGATCGCGTAATAGCTGCGCATACGGCCCTTGTACATCGCCGACTCCTGCCGATGATTTGCCGGATCGAGCAGGAATGGCGCGGGCACTTCGAACACTTCTTCGACTTCCGAAGGATCTGGCGTGTAGTGCAATGGTAACGATGCCCACCCGATTACGGGCGTGACGCGGTAGCCGGTGCCGGTGGTGTAGTGCGGCAGTTCGCCGATGATCTCGATATCCGACGTATCGACACCCGTTTCTTCCTGTGCCTCGCGCAACGCAGTCGCGGCAACATCAGCGTCGTGTGCCTCCACCCTGCCGCCGGGGAAGCTAATCTGTCCGGCATGATCGGTGAGATGTGCCGTTCGCTGCGTAAAGACAATCGTCGGGACGTCGCGATTGACGATCAACACCAGCACGGCGGCGGGCTTGAGCGGGCGATCGCGCGGCACCATGAGCAGCGTTTCACCGTCGTCTGCGAATCGCTCATCGCCCGACGCCGCAATCGCATCGCTGCTCGCCACCCAGCGCAAAAGACGTTCGCGCGTGAACGGCGCTTGCGAAAATCGCAGCTCTTTCATCGTCTTGTCCAGCGTGGCTTCGGCGGGCACATCGATATACTTCATCGGTTCATTATAAAGACTCACACCAAACCGCCATGATCGTCTACGACTACTTCCGCTCCTCCGCGTCCTACCGGCTGCGCATCGCGCTCAACCTCAAAGGTTTAACGCCCGAGCGGCGCTATGTACATTTGGTCAAAGGCGAGCAGCGTGGCGCGGATTACAAAGCGCTCAACCCGCAGGGGTTTGTGCCGTTCCTAATCGACGACGCCCTCACACCGCATTTTTCGCTTTCACAGTCGTTGGCGATGATCGAATATCTTAACGAAAAGTATCCCGATCCACCGCTGCTGCCCACCAGCGCGGAAGATCGCGCCGTTGTACGCCAGATCGCGCAGCTCATCGCCTGCGACATCCATCCGCTGAACAACACGCGCATCCTGTCCTACCTAAAAAACGAATTGCAGGTCGACGAGGCGGGCCGCACCAAGTGGTACTGCCGTTGGATTCACGAAGGCTTTACCGCACTCGAAACGATGTTGGTACGGCGACCCGTAGCGTCAACTTTCTGCGTCGGTGAAACGCCGAGCATCGCTGACATCTGCCTCGTCCCGCAGGTGACCAACGCCAATCGCTTCGCCTGCTCGCTGGACGCCTTCCCGACCATCATGGACATCTACCACCGCGCGATGGCACTGCCCGCGTTTAGCGACGCACAGCCATCCAAACAAGGTGACGCTGAGTAACGTTGCGCGAAGTTCAGTGCAGCCCCGGGCGCGGCGTGCACGTTAGCGTCGTCGGGAGTACGGTCTGCGCGAACAGTACCGTTTCCCAATGCGCCGATAGTCGTCGACACAGGCGCCGGAAGTCTTCATCGAAGGCCTTCAGGGCGGCCAGCCATTCGAGATTCTCAACAATGCGCGGCAGGTAAATCTTGCATCCCGACTGCATCGTGCAACTCATCATGCACAGCGTCGCCCCCAGCACCGCCTGCGGATCGGCACCCGCACCGCCCTCTATGTCCAGATAGTCCATGTCATTCACTCCACGTAATTTCCAGCCGTTACCGATCAGCAACGAGCCTCTTTAATGAGAATAATTCTCATTAAGAAAAACGTCAAGTGAAATATAAAGTCCTTATTTGGCGGGTGTTTTCAGGGCATTTTGCTTGGAAACACCCGCCGCTATTGGTGTTCGCTAAAAAACCCTCGTGCCTGAATTACTTCTTCAGCGTGTAGCTGGCGATTGCCTTCGCGAGATCGTCGTACTCTTCGCACTTCTTGCCGCAGATTTTCTCAAGCTTGGCGAGGTGTTCTTTTGCCTTCTCTGGCTGGTGTACTTTCAAATACGCCATGCCGATGTACTCATGCGCGCCGCGGTGATTCGGGCTGAGTTTCAGGGCAATGTTGTAGTGTTTGAATGAGTCGTCCATCTTGCCGGTCCAGCGATACGCATAGCCCAAATAGTTGTGCGCGTCTGCACTTTCCGGGTCGGCCGCGACGACCTTCTTGAACGCGTCAATCGCGTCGTTCCACTTCTTGGCGGCAATCGCTTTCTTGCCGGTCTCAAAGTTCTTGTCTTCTGCGTTCACTTCCGGGGTAGTGTCGACCGGCGCGGCACGCGGCTGCGAAGCCAAACCGAAACTCAACAACAACACGACGACTAGGCTGAACACAAATTTTACGGACATGGCGGGCTCCTTTGACTGACGGGAATGTTGTGGCGACACGCGGGATTGCATAATGCGGGATGCTTGCAACTCTATCCGCAAGTACGGATCGCAACGGAGATTAGATTCGATGAAAGCAGTGCTCTGCAAATCATTCGGTATGCCCGATACGTTGGTCGTCGAAGACGTGGCCGAACTGATGCCCGCTGCCGGTGAGGTCATTGTCAGCGTGAAGGCGTGCGGTGTGAATTTTCCCGACACCTTGATCGTGCAGGGTAAGTACCAGTTCAAGCCGCCCTTTCCATTCTCACCCGGCGGTGAAGTCGCCGGCGTCATCAAGTCGCTCGGTGAAGGTGTTTCCAATGTCAAGGTAGGTGATGCGGTGATTGCCTTCATCGGTTGGGGCGGCTTCGCTGAGGAGGTGCGTTGTGCCGCTGCGCAGGTGATGCCAATACCCGCATTTGGCAATGCTGAAGTACCGTTCCCACTCGCGGCGTCCTTCGTACTCGCCTACGGCACGTCGTACCACGCATTGAAGGATCGCGCCGCACTTAAGCCGGGCGAAACGTTGCTGGTATTGGGCGCGGCGGGTGGCGTTGGACTCGCCGCGTGTGAAATCGGCAAGGCAATGGGCGCACGCGTGATTGCCGCCGCGTCGTCCGACGACAAACTCGCCATCTGCAAGCAGCATGGTGCCGATGAAACCATCAATTACAGCAACGGTGATTTGCGCGAGCAGATCAACGCGCTGACCAACAAACGCGGCGTCGATGTGGTGTACGACCCGGTCGGTGGCGAATACTCGGAGGCGGCGCTACGCAGTCTCGCTTGGAAGGGCCGCCATTTGGTGGTCGGCTTTGCCGCCGGCGAGATCCCGAAAATTCCGCTCAACCTCACACTACTGAAGGGCGCTTCAATCGTCGGCGTATTTTGGGGGGCATTCGTGAAGCACGAGCCGGCTGTCTTCGCGCAGAACATGCAGGAGTTGTTCGGCTTGTTGATGAAGGGCAAACTGCGGCCGTTGATCTCAGCGACCTACCCGCTCGAACGCGCGGCCGACGCGCTCAACGACATGATGCAGCGTCGCGTGGTCGGCAAGATCGTATTGGTCACTTCGTAGCGGCTTTATCGGCTATTGATCCGACTGGTCGTACCGCAATCGGCACATTACACAATTCGACGTGCCCGGCCGGCACTTTGAACCAGTCGCCACCGCGATTGCGTAGCGCTTCTACCGCCCGCGCAAAGGTCGGCGTATCGGTGCGAATGACTTCCAGATTGGTCCGATCACCAACCGGTACGTCGGCAGCGATGCGGATAGATTTGATCGGCGCGTACTCGCTGGCGTTTTCATAAAAGCCTAGCGCCTTGGTGCCGCGTGGCATCACCGACAACAACGGCATACCCTGCAATACACGTCCGACCACGGTGATGTTGCGATCAAGATGCCGGGGCGCGTGGCCAGTCACCGCGTACAAAGACGCACCGCTGCCCGAGGTTGCCTCACCACCGCGTCCCACGCCAACCGTGCCATAGCAATGCGCCAGCCAGACCGCCTGGCGTTTAGGATCGCGCCCGGCGGGGAAGCCCGACGCAAAGCCCGCTTGCGGCGCGTAGCCGTCAACGTCGGACAGTCGGTCGAACGCGAACGCGCCAAACTCGGCCGACGAAAGTAAGCGTTCAAACTCCGGTGGCAAATTCTTCTTCGCCGTTTTCATCGCCTTGGGTGGAACCGTGTCCACCGGCTCGCCCCACTGCACAACGTAGTTATCTTGCGAGCGTACGATGGCAAGACCGTCAAAGTAATTCTCGCGGATGAGGGTACGAATATTGGCCACATGGCTGGGTGCCACGTGAGGGGCAAGTTCGATCACCACGCGCCCGGTAGGAATTTCAAGATAAATCACATGCTGCGGATCCGGTGTACGCCACGCAGTCGGCGGTGCGGCCGCGAGTATCTCTGCGTAGCTCTGGTAGGGAGCAACCTTCGGCGGCGGGGGCGCGGACTGACCGAGGGCGGCCTGACCGAAGGCGGATGTCAAGAAAAATGTTGCGCCAATCACAAGGCTTGCCCTTGCAGCGTGACGGGTTTTGGCTGTCATATTTCCGTAATCCTTACAAAAGTGTTTTAAGTTCAGGGCACTAGACGCGCGACTTAAATGCGGCCTCAAGTTTCGCCCCCGCTTGAGCGATCATGCCATTGTAGCCGCCGTTGTATTTGCGTCGCACGATCGTCACAATTCGTTCCTCAAACTGTCATTGGGCGTCGGCGCGCCTTAGAATTCGTGCAGTATAAAAAACAACCATATCTGCAGCGTCCCGCTCGGTTTTCGCATTCCATCATTTTCATCATTCCACCCCTTCAGGAGCCCTCATGCCAGCCGCGACACGTGCCATCCCGAGCACCCCTCGACTTTCCCGAATCAGCCTCAGCGTCGCTGCAGCGATTTCGACCACTGCCATGTTGTTCGTGACCCCGGCACAGTCGCAGGAAGCTAAGAAAACAGAAAAAGCCGAGGCCGGCAAATTAGAGACCATCACCGTGACCGCCGAGCGTCGTGAAGAAAATATCAAAGACGTCCCGTCGTCAATTACCGCGTTGCGTGGCGATGCCCTTGACGTCATCAATTCGGGAGGCCAGGATATCCGTATGCTGGCCGCGCGCGTACCGAGCTTGAACATCGAGTCCTCTTTCGGTCGCGCGTTTCCACGTTTCTATATCCGCGGTCTTGGTAATGGTGACTTCGATCTCAACGCATCCCAACCAGTGTCGCTGGTATTCGACGACGTCGTCCAGGAAAACCCGATTCTGAAAGGTTTCCCACTGTTCGACATTGAGCAAGTCGAGGTGCTGCGCGGGCCGCAAGGCACCCTGTTCGGCCGCAACTCGCCAGCCGGCGTGATCAAGTTTGAATCAGCCAAGCCACGCTTCGTGCAGGAAGGCTTCGCCAATGTCAGTTACGGCAAGTACAACACTTCCAACATCGAGGGCGCGCTGAATTTGCCACTCAACAAAGAAGTCGCGATCCGCTTGTCGATGCAATTGCAAGACCGTGACGGCTGGGTTCTCAATCAGCGTGCCGGTCCGACCGGACGTCTGGAAGGCTACCAAGACAATGCGTTCCGCTTGCAAATGCTCTACAAGCCAAGCGAATCGTTCAGCGCGCTGTTCAATTTCCACAACCGCGACTTGAGTGGTTCCGCACGCGTGTTTCGCGCCAACATCATCCAGCGTGGCACCAACGATTTGGTGGCCGGCTTCGATCCGGCCAAGGTGTTTCAGGACGGCCGTAATCAGCAGGACGTGACCAACAACGGCGGTAGCATGCGCCTCAAATGGGACCTTAGCGGTGCAACGCTGCATTCGATCACTGGGCTTGAGAAAGTCACTTCGTTCTCGCGCGGCGATATTGATGGCGGCTTCGGTGCGGTGTTTCTTCCCTCCGGCAGCGCACCAGGCGTTATTCCGTTCGACGCAGAGTCCGCCGATGGTCTGCCGAGTCACCGTCAGTTCACACAGGAACTACGCCTCGAATCAAAAGGCAAAGGCCCAATGAAGTGGCTGCTTGGTGCGTACTATTTTGACGAAGACATCACCATCGACAGCTTGAACTTCTCCTCGCTGGCGCCCGGCAACCCACAGAACGGCTATGCCCGCCAGAAGCAGCAGAACAAGGCGTATGCATTCTTTGGTTCGGTTAACACCGACATCTCATCTGCGCTGAATGTCCGCGCGGGTCTGCGATACACCAACGACAAGAAGGACTTCACCGCCCAACGCTTTGTCTCACCGATCACTTTCTTTGGCGCGTCCAACACCACGCCGGTGCTGAAAGCAAATCCGCGCGCGACCAACGTCAGCGGAGATCTGGCTGCGACCTTGCAACTCAGCAAAGAC
>JAYVUH010000335.1:0-2086 GCA_043788115.1 Burkholderiales bacterium | reverse complement strand
GCCGGACGCGACGGCACCATCGACGTGCCGTTCATTCCGGTTGGCGCCGATATTCAACCGGGCGATCACTTGGTGACTTCCGGCATCGACGGCACCTATCCCGTAGGTCTCGCGGTGGCGACGGTGTCGGTGGTTGATCGCAATCCGGCGTTGTCGTTTGCGCGCATTGTCGCGTTGCCGGTCGCGAGTGCGTTGTCGCATCGATTGGTCAATGTAGTGAGCCAGGAAGATTTGATCGCCTATCCGCAACCGGACGCGCGCGCGGCTGAAAAAAAGACCGCGCCCGGTTCCGCACGCAACGTTCGCCGCCCGCCGCCGGAGCGCCGCTGATGGTCATTCGCACATGGCACTGATGGACTTCTCGCCAATCTCGCACGAACCGATGCGCGCGTCCGCCCCGATCAAGCTGGTGCTGGGTTCGCTGTTTGTCGCATTGTTGCTGAACTTGTTGCCGTGGTCAGGCTGGGCGTTGTTGGCGCGGTCGGATTTTCTACTCGTGATGCTGCTCTACTGGGCGATGTACGAATCGCGCCACATCGGCCAGGGCTGGGGCTTCGCGTTGGGTTTGGTGATGGACGTGGCCGATAGCGTGTTGCTCGGCCAGCATGCATTTGCCTACGTCGTGGCAGTGTTTCTGATTCAGTTATTGCGCCTGCGCCTGATTCAACTTTCCCTACTCGAACAAGCATTGCATGTGCTCGCGATATTGGCCGTCGCGCAGGCGTTGAATGTCCTGCTGAATCTGGCAATGGGCCGCGATTTCCCCGGCTTCTCGATATTACTGGGCCCGTTTTTCGGCGCGATTTTGTGGCCGTTCGTAAACGTCATCGCTTCGTTGCCGCGCTTTCGCCGGCGCGATCCGATTACGCAGATGGGTTAACGCAGTGGCGTGCCTCGAACACTCAGCGTTAGCCTGTTACCCTTGCTCTCTCTGGTTTTTCTCCCACGGGTGGCGAGAGAACGGTTTAGTTGCGGACATTCGTCCGCGAGGTGTTAGGTAGGTATGTCCGGCACCATCATCAAGAATCGCGAAGCCGAAGTCGTGGTGTTTCGCAAACGCGCCTTATTCGCGGGCTTCTGTATCTTGCTCGCGTTCTTCGTGTTGGCTGCACGTTTTTTTTGGCTGCAAGTGGTCAAGCGCGATTTCTATCACAGTCAGGCCGAAGCCAACCGCATTTCACTGGTGCCGGTGGTGCCCAATCGCGGACTCATTCTCGATCGCAACGGTGAAGTGCTGGCAGCGAATTATTCGGCGTACACGCTGGAAGTCACGCCGTCGCAAGTGAACGACCTGGAAAAAACGCTCGATGATTTAGCGCCCATCGTGGAAATTCTACCGAAGGATCGGCGGCGCTTGAAGCGCCTGTTGGAAGAAAGCAAAAACTTCGAATCGTTGCCGGTGAAAAATCGATTGACCGAAGAGGAGGTCGCGCGATTTGCGGTCAATCGCTATCGTTTTCCGGGATTTGAAATTCGCGCGCGTCTGTTTCGCAATTACCCGCAGGGCGACGTCGCCTCGCACGCGATCGGTTACATCGGCCGCATCAACGATGCAGAGTTAAAGAAGATCGAATCGAGCGGTCTGACCACCAACTACAAGGGCACCGATCACATCGGCAAGCTCGGCATCGAAGGCAGTTACGAAGCGGATTTGCATGGCAAGACCGGTTCCGAACAAGTTGAAATCGATGCTGGTGGCCGTGCCATTCGTTCGCTCGCGAAATCGGCGCCGACCTCGGGCAACAATCTCACGCTCACGCTCGATATCAAATTGCAACAAGTGATCGAAGATGCCTTCGGCGAGCGGCGCGGCGCGATGGTGGCGATCGATCCACGCAATGGCGAAATTCTCGCGCTTATTTCCAAACCCGGATTCGATCCGAGTTTGTTCGTCGATGGCATCGATCCGCAGAACTGGGACCTGTTGAATAACTCGGCCGACAAGCCGTTGCTGAATCGTGCGCTGCGTGGCGCCTATCCACCGGGTTCAACGTTGAAACCATTCCTGGCACTCGCCGCACTCGAATCGGGCAAGCGCACCACCACGCAAGGCATTTTCGATCCCGGCTATTTCGCCTTGCCCGGC
>JAYVUH010000334.1:0-2359 GCA_043788115.1 Burkholderiales bacterium | reverse complement strand
TGCGGCCACGCGAGCTCGCTGGCGATCGTGAAAAAGGCCATTAGCCACGGTGGAGACAGATTAAAACCCCGATCGCTCTCTCGATGTTTCCTGTGTGCTCGGTGGCAAATGCCGTTTTTAGGGTTATCTTTCTGACTTGATTTACTCTACAAACTCCTCTGCAAAAAGGCACACCATGCAACTACGCACACTCGGCAACTCCGGACTGAAAGTCTCCGTCGCAGGGCTCGGCTGCAACAACTTTGGCGGTGACCGCATCGACTTGGCGGCGTCGCGTAAAGTCATCGACAAGGCATTCGATCTGGGCATTACGCTGATTGATACCGCCGACACGTACGGCAATCGCGGCGAGTGTGAAACCATCCTCGGCGAGTGTCTCGGCGCGCGGCGCAAAGAAATCGTGCTCGCCACCAAATGCGGGCTGCCGATGGACAGCACGGGCACGCTGAAAGGCGCGTCGCGCCGCTACATTATGTCCGCCATCGATGCGAGCCTGAAACGGCTGAAGACCGATTGGATTGATCTTTACATCATTCATCGTCCCGATCCGCAAACGCCGATCGAAGAAACCCTGCGCACGCTGGATGATCTGGTACGCGCTGGCAAGGTGCGCTACACCGGCTGCTCCACTTTCGCCGCGTGGCAAATGGTCGAGGCGCAGTGGACGGCGCGGCATCACCACCTCAACCATTTTGTCACCTGTCAGGACGCCTACAACCTGCTCCAACGCGACATTGAAACCACGCTGACCCCGGCGATGCAGGCGTACGGGCTGGGCCTGATTCCGCACACCCCGCTGGCGGCGGGCCTGTTAAGCGGCAAGTATCAACGCCACGCCCCGCTGCCCGCCGGTGCGCGCATGACGCGCGAGAAACGCCAAGCGGAGCGTTGGATCAGCGACAGCAACTGGGACATCGTCGAGCGTCTCAACGCCTTTTGCCAAGCGCGCGGCCACAGCCTGCTGGAGTTGGCGATGAGCTGGCTGGCGTCTAGGCCGCTGGTCGCCAGCATCATCGCGGGCGCGACCACGCCAGCGCAACTCGAAGCCAATGCCCGCGCCGTCAATTGGCCGTTAAGCGCAGAAGATTTGACGGAAATTGACAAAATCACGCACCGCGGCGCGTAATCAGCCCTCATCACTCGGATGAATTGTTTTACCTGCAATTCAACGCCAACAAGCGCGGCTTGACGCTCAACCTGAAGGCCGAGGAAGGTAAGACTCACTTGCGCAAAATCATGGCGCAATCGGATGTGCTGGTGGACGAATCGCGCGGCGCTTGATGCCATTGTCAGCGAGCGGACATCCCAGCGCATGAAGCAGGACGGCATCGTTTGACGTTTGACGGTTAGCACGGCGGCGGCTACATTGCCCTTGGCGAAACTTAGAAAGCTGTTTTAATCCCCATCCCAATACCGGAGTAAGACCATGGCAGACCTGCTGGAAACCATCGAAGACGGCGTGGCCGTCCTGACCCTCAACCGTCCCGAGGCGCTGAATGCGCTGTCGATGGACATTCGCAACGGACTGCTGGCGGCGATGGAGCGCTACGCCGACGACAGCAATGTGCGTTGCATTGTCATCACCGGTGCCGGGCGCGCATTCAGCTCCGGCGGCGACGTGAAAGGCATGGGCGAACGCGCCTCGCACGGCTATGAAGCGCGGGCGCGCGGCATACAATTTTCGAACACCATTCCGATGGCTATGCGCAAACACCCCAAGGTCATCATCGGCATGGTCAACGGCGTGGCGGCGGGGGCAGGCATGAGCATGTCGCTCGCCTGCGATTTGCGTATCGCCGGCAAGTCGGCGCGTTTCACCACGGCCTTTTTGAAAATCGGTCTCTCCGGCGACTGGGGCGGCACTTGGACGTTAACGCGGCTGGTGGGCACCGCCAAGGCGCGCGAACTATTTCTCCTGCCCGATATGGTGGCAGCAGACGAAGCGTTGAAGCTCGGCATCGTCAACCGTGTGGTGGAAGACGCCGATCTGCGCACGACCACCCTGGAAATCGCGCACCGCATCGCCGACATGCCGCAAGTCGCGGTGGCCGGCATCAAGCGCAACTTGTTCGCCGCCGAGACTGAGAGCTTCGCCACGGTGTGCGATCTGGAAGCCTTCAATCAGGCGCGCTGCTCGCAAACGGAAGACCACGCCGAAGCCGTCGCCGCGTTCAAGGAAAAGCGCAAGCCGGTGTTCAAGAGCCGATAGGAAATTCACCGCAGCGGGTGCCGGTAGACATCGCGGCGGTACGGCGATTCGCCGGATCACCTGGATGGTGCGTAAACGTTCCAGACTAAGCCCCGGTTTTTTCTCGGTGTCCTCGGTGTCCGCTGTGGCCAATGCCGTTGCTAGGGTGAA
>JAYVUH010000333.1:0-5044 GCA_043788115.1 Burkholderiales bacterium | reverse complement strand
AGCCCCTCGGGCGAGACGAAGATGTTGGCGGCCTTGATGTCGCGGTGAATCACACCATTTTGGAAGGCGTAGTCGAGTGCGCGACAAGCCTTGAAAATGACCAGAACCGCTTGCCGAACCGGTAGTAAATTTGTTTCGTTGCAGAACTTCTTCAGACAGCCACCACCGACGTATTCCATGACGATGTACTGCTGTTCCCCTTCGACTACCGCATCGTAGACGGCGACAATGTTGGGGTGTGACATTTTGCCGACCATTGCGGCTTCGTTCAGGAATAGTTTTTCGAAACGACGCGCTTCTTCGGGCCCGGCGGACTCGTCCTTGACCTGCACTTTGATCGCGACCTTGCGGTTATTGAAAGGGTCCTCGGCCAAATAAACCACGGCGGTCGCACCGCGCCCAAGTTCCCCCATCACCTCGTACTTACCGATCCGTTGTGGTCGGCTAATGTTCATTCGAAATTCCCCTGAGTACTTTCTTCTTGGTAGCCGTTATTCTTTGGCAACCCACCGCACGACGCGCGTGTCGGTCCTAAATGCCACGATATCGCGTAGCTACAGTCCTGCCGAAGTTTATCTGATTAAGGAACCAGATCAAATCAAGGCGCGGCTTATGCGTCACCGAATCTGGGCTGCTTCCCAGCGCCGGCACACCGGCTTGGCACCGCTTGCTTATGTTTTTTGTTTGCGGCCGTCCAGTGCGTCACGCGCGGCAGCGTCGAATCCCGCTTCGCTGACGCTTGTCAGCGCGACGCTGGTGGCGGCACCAATCTGCAGATAGTTTCGAAACATTGAACGATCGTAGGCCGGATCGTAGTGGGAATCGAGAAGATTTGCGACGAGTTCATCCCAAGCTTGGGTGGCGACTAACCGGTGCCAGACATCAATGCGCTCCTTGCTGTGCAGGGCGCGTAGGCAGTCGATTTTGAACGACAGCAGTAGGGGGTCGTTGATTAAATGGACATATTCATCCATCAGCAATAGTACTCGCAGCGCCTTCGGTGTCACGAGTTCGACGCACTCACCCTGCCACATTCGCTCGATGAGCGCGTCTGGCAACTGCAGCACGCCGATCTTCTTGCTCTCGGCCTCGACAAATACTGGTTGTGTGCCATCGAAACCTGACAGGGTCGCCCAGATCGTCGAGTCGAACATCTTCTGCGACGGCTGGGGTTGGTCGGGGAGGTCGCCCAGCACCGAGCCCTTGTGGACGGCGAGCGCTTCTAAGTCGAGTACTTGCGCCCCACGCGCAGCCAGCGCATCCAGCAAGCGGCTTTTGCCGGAGCCGGTTCTTCCGCAAATCGCGACAAATGAAAGCGTTGCAGGCATCTGCGCGAGGTCGCTAACCACCTGCGTGCGCCAGCGCTTGTAGCCGCCTTCGAGCTGCACAGCGTCCCAGCCGATCTGCCGCAGGATATGGGTAAACGCGCCTGAGCGTGAACCGCCGCGCCAGCAATAGACTAACGGCCGCCAGCTCTTGGGTTTGTCGCGAAATGCAGTTTCGAGATGGTGTGCGATATTACGGGCTACGAGCGCGGCACCGACTTTCTTGGCGTCGAATCCAGACGACTGTTTGAACAAAGTACCGACCTGAATCCGCTCTTCGTCGCTGAGAACTGGATACGATAGCGCACCCGGCAGCCGATCTAGCGCCCATTCGGCGGGGCTGCGCGCGTCGATGATGGTGCTGTAGCTGCCTAGGTTGGCAAACGAGAGGGGCAGTTGAACGCGTTCAGGCTTGCGTGGAAAGCGCATGGCAGCGGCCCCAATGAATTCGCTCTCACTCATGGAGATGGCGATACGATTGGGCGTCGCGATGGTCTGGAGAGCGCGCGTTCAACAACCGGCAGCACGTTTTGCAACACCCGCGGTTGGGTCGATGCGATTGGATGCAAGCGGTCGGCTTGAAAGTTATCAAGGTTTTCCGCGATGCCCTCGAGCAAAAATGGCACCAGCAACAACTTTCGTTCAGCCGCAAGCTGACCGTACAGATTCTTGAAGTCGTTGGTGTATTGAATCCCATAGTTGGGCGGGATCTGGATGCCAACCACCACCGCTTCAGCGCCACGCTGCCTGATTTGGTCGAGCGTACGCGCTAGGTTCTGTCGGGTCTCGGCCACCGGCAGACCTCTTAGGCTGTCGTTTGCACCGAGCGCGAGCACCACAACGGTCGGCCGATGCCGTTCAAGGTCAGCCTTGATGCGGCGCAGGCCGCCACTGGTGGTCTCGCCCGAAACGCTCGCGTTGATGATAGTTACGCCGCGTGCAGACAACTGCGCTGCCATCAGCGCCACCCAACCCTGTTCTGGCCGCAGACCATAGGCGGCCGACAGGCTATCGCCGAATACCATCACAGTCGGGCCGTTGGGCTTCGGCTCCGCCGCGACTGCGGGGAACGCAATGACCATTAGGATGGTCAGACACCCATACGCCAGCGCACGCGATCTGGCGAGAAAACGATCTAAAGTCGCAATTTGTTCCAAGAATTCATCCGTCGGTCGCGTCACACTATCAAATTGGGGTCAGTGCCCCAATACTTCAATCATCTGCCACTTTTCAAGCCTATTCATGAACGCGTCAACATCGGTTTCGAACGCTCCGCCCATCGCCGAGTTCAATGCAACATTGCCTCAGGCCGGACCGGCCACTAGGCCATCGGAAATGCGGCAAAACCAGCCGCACGCCACGCCAATTGGCGCGGCTGACGCCGACGAAATCATTCGCGTCAGCCAGCTCTCAAAACTTGTGACAACGACCGACGGTCCGCTGACCATCGTCAACAACGCCAATTTTACGGTGTTGCGGGGTGAAGCGGTCGCGGTGGTAGGTGCGTCCGGGTCTGGCAAGTCTACGTTGCTTGGCCTCATGGCGGGGCTTGATACGCCAAGTGAGGGCGATGTTGCGATCAACGGCGAGTCGCTGTTCAAGCTCGATGAAGACGGTCGTGCCAAGCTGCGCGGCCGGTTGGTCGGCTTCGTCTTTCAGTCGTTCCAATTGTTGCCATCGCTTTCCGCGCTAGAAAATGTGATGCTTCCGCTTGAGTTGGCGGGCGTTACCGACGCGCAGGCACGTGCGCTGACGATCCTCGAACGGGTTGGCCTGAAACAGCGGGTCAAGCACTATCCCCAGCAGCTATCTGGTGGCGAGCAGCAGCGCGTTGCGATTGCGCGTGCCTTTGTCGCCGAACCCAAGCTGCTGTTTGCAGATGAGCCAACCGGTAACCTTGATGCCAAAACCGGGCGCACGATGGTTGATTTGCTGTTTGAGCTCAACCGGGAGCGCGGCACCACGCTCATTCTTGTCACGCACGATATTGGACTCGCCGCGCGTTGTGGCCGACGCCTGACCATCGACGCTGGCGTGGTGACCGATGAAGATCATCGTGGTGACATAGCGATGTAGCCAACTTAAAACGCCTTTATTGGCGGGCGTTTTCAACCATTTTTGCTTTGAAATGCCCGCCGTTGCTTGTGTTTGTTATCCTGAATGTCGCTTCCTGCTTCCCAATCTTTTGCGCTTGACGCGCTTTCTCTTTCTGAATCGCCCCATGCAGAAACTCGCTCTTTCCCTGAAGTTGCTTCGCCGTAACGCACACGCGGGTGAGGCGCAAGTATTAATTGTTGCCTTACTGATTGCCGTGGCCAGCGTTACTACGGTGTCGTTCTTTGCCGACCGTGTTGAATCCGCGCTCAATCGTCAAGCCAATGAGTTGATTGCCGCCGACGCCGTGATCAAAGCAGACAAGCCGATTGACGCGCGCTTTATGGAAGAGGCGGCGCGCTTAACGCTGACCATCGCACAAACGCTCAATTTTCCCAGCATGGTGTCGGGCGACGCGGCGCTCGGACAGGGCGTGAACCTAGCAGATATCAAGGCCGTCACTGAGGGCTTTCCACTGCGTGGCAAATTGCGCATCGCCGACGCGCCCGGCCAAGCGGATCACGAAGCCGACGGTGTTCCCGCAGCGGGAACAGTGTGGGTCCCAGACGTGCTGCTGACGCGCATCAATGTCGCGTTGGGGGATCGCCTCAAAGTCGGCGCGACCGAGTTCGTCATCGCAAAAATACTCACGAAGGAGCCTGACAGCGTTCTCGATTATTTTGGTATCGCGCCGCGCGTGATGATGAACATGAAAGATGTCGCAGCGACCCAACTGATTCAGGTCGGCAGTCGTGTCAATTACACGTTTCTGGTGGCTGGCGAGCGCGCTGCTGTTGACCAATTTGCCGCAGCTTTCAAGGGCAAACTGAAACGCGGCGAACGGCTCGAAACGGTGCGTGATGCGCGCTCTGAAGTCCGCGTTGCACTCGAACGCGCGCAGCGTTTTCTCGGTCTGGCCGCGCTGCTATCGGTGATTCTGGCCTCGGTTGCGGTAGCACTCGCTGCCCGACGCTTTTCGCAGCGACAACTCGACAGCGCTGCCATGATGCGCTGCCTCGGTGCCAGCCAAGCGGATATCTTTGCCCTCAATTTCTGGCAGTTCATGATCTTGGGCATCGGTGCCTGTGTCGCTGGCACGATAGCCGGCTTTATCGCGCAAACCGGGTTGGCTGCGATGCTGTCCGGATTTTTCACGGTCAGCCTTCCTGCGCCGACCTTCGTGCCGGCGCTACAGGGGCTGGCGATTGGCATGGTGCTGTTGTTGGGCTTTACGCTGCCGCCCCTGCTGGCGCTGCGTAAAGTACCGACGTTGCGGGTGCTACGCCGCGATCTCGATCCGTTTGACGGCGCGGCGACGCTCGCTTATTTGCTCGGTTTCGCGACCCTGGCCGGGCTGATCATCTGGCGCTCGGGCGATATCAAGCTCGGCAGCATCGCCGTGGGCGGGTTTGTCATCGCGCTCGGTGTCGCCGCGGTGGCTGGATGGATACTGATTCAGTTTGCGGCCAGCTTGCGTGGTGCGACAACCGGGTCGTGGCGATACGGCATCGCCAATATGAAGCGCCGATCGGGTGCTAGCCTCGTGCAAATCATGGCGCTTGGGCTGGGCATCATGGCGATGCTGTTGTTGACGCTGGTCCGCACCGATTTAATTTCACGCTGGC
>JAYVUH010000332.1:0-4971 GCA_043788115.1 Burkholderiales bacterium | reverse complement strand
TCGCCCCCATGCGAATCGCACCATCCAGCCGAATCACCGTTCCATTCAACACTTCATTCTCAACAATATGCTTCGCCAGCGCCGCGTATTCCTCCGGCGTGCCGAGCCGCGGCGGGAAGGGCACTTGCGCGCCGAGCGAGGCGCGTACTTCTTCAGACATGCCTTGCAGCATCGGCGTATCAAAAATTCCCGGCGCAATGGTGACCACGCGAATGCCGAACTTGGCGAGTTCACGCGCAATCGGCAGCGTCATGCCGTTCACCCCAGCCTTGGAAGCCGCATAGCCAGCCTGGCCGATTTGCCCTTCGAACGATGCCACCGACGACGTATTGATAATCACGCCACGCGTGCCGGCCGTGTCCATTCCTTGCAGGCTCATGGCGTGCGCAGCGAGGCGGATAACATTGAAGGTGCCGATCAGATTGATATTGATGGTGCGGGCAAAATTGGCCAGTACGTGTGGGCCAGTCTTGCCGACGACGCGTTCACCCGGCGCCACACCGGCACAATTGACCACCCCGTGAATACCGCCAAAGGCGGACTTACACAGATCTACCGCCGCTTGCACGCTAGCTTCATCTGTCACATCGGTGCAGATGGCGCTTGCTCTGGGACCAATGCTTTTAGCGACCGCGTTAGCGCTGCCTTCATTCACATCCGCCAGCACAACATTCGCGCCTTGGGCCGCGAACAGGCGGGCCGTTGCGGCGCCGAGGCCGGAACCACCGCCGGCGATGAGAAACGTGTGAGCGTTGAATTGCATGGGCTGGGGCTCTGCGGTTGGATGTCGGGAGGGGCGGGAAGACAAAAATTATAGTCTTTCGCCCAGGCTCAGGCAGATTTGCGACAAGCCTCGCGTTTGCCTACGATTCCTCGTCCAGCACCACGCCTTCGGTGCTGTTTTTCTTCCGCTGCCAAAGCCACAGTTTACAAAAAGTCACTAAGTCCGTCCGCCAACTGAGTGCTCCATGAGATACATTGGGGGACAAATTTCACACCTAATCTCATGGCATTCAATCTCCTCTCACTTCTCGGCTTAAAGCGCAGCCAAACCGCAGCCGACCTGATGACTCGCGATGTGAAGCGCGAGTTGGAATCGCAAATCGAAGCCGCATTGCAGGCGATCTGCGCGACAGCAGGCCAAAGCAGTTTGTTCGCGCAGGGTTTGCGAATCATAGTCACGGTTGAGGGCGTCCGCATCAGTCACGAGGTCGCGTCAAACGCTTTAGCAGAAGTCGCGCTGCGCGATCTAAACGTCATTAAATCCTTCTTGGTGATTCGCGACGAACATCTCGCGATTCCGCGTGACATCTTGCAAGATGTCGCAGGAGAGGCCGCGCGCACATTGGTGCGGCAGATTCGCTCACTGGAAGCGAACTCAACGCCGTAGCTGTCTGATGCTTGGTCTTGTGAAGACCTCGTTTTGCCTAAGCAAGCTCTGATTAGGTCCATTTCGTCGTCATGCGTTGTTGCTCACATAAAAATATCTCCTGACATATCAAACATATGCGGCGTCAATATTCTTACGAGCGTGCACCAAGAATCAGCGTCAAATTCTTCCCCACAAAACGATTCGATTCAGTGTTGGGTCAATGAGTCGAGCCGAACCCAACTGATTTGTTCAACCAACCGCAGTGGATTGCGCCAGCACCAGCCGATTCGTAAAGCAAGACCGCGCCAAATCCTGCAAAATGAAGCGACGCAGTACACAAAACGCGAACCAACAAGGGGAGAAAAATATGACTCAACACGCGCGCGCAGCATTCAATTTTTCAGGCACGACCACCGTCATCACCGGCGGTGCATCCGGCATCGGCATGAGTTGCGCGCTAGAGGTGGCGAAGGCGGGCGGCAATCTCATCATTTCAGCCAGCCGCAAACCAGAGAAAACCGCCGCGGCCATCGCAAAAATTTCCGCCGCAAGAAGTGGCGTCAGTGTCGATGCCTTCCCTTGCGAGGTCGGTGAAGAGTCGAGCGTGGCGGCTTTTTTTTCCGCGATTCAGGCAGCGGGAAAGCGAGTGGACTACATCATCCACTCCGCCGGCATTTCGCCTAATACCGACTTCTTTGATCAAACCCAAAAAGAGTGGGATCAGGTGCAAAACACCAATGCCACAGGAGCCTTCTTGGTCACCAAATACGCCGCACAAGCGATGAAACAAAACGCCCCCATCGGCGAATGGCGCGGCAAGATTTTGCTCATCACCTCGACCAATGGCATTAACTCAAACGACCCTGTATCCGCGCACTATGATTCCTCAAAAGCGGCCGCGAACATGCTGGTCAAGAATGCGGCAGAATTTCTAGCGCCTGATGGCATTGTGGTGAACGGCTTGGCCCCCGGCTGGATCAACACCGATCTCAACGCCACCCTGCCACCCGATGTGCGCGAAAAAGAATCCGCCAAAATCTGGATGCGCCGCTGGGCCGAGCCGGATGAAATGGCCACGGTCGCACTCCACATCCTGACCATGCCGTACTTCATGGGGCAGGTGTTGATGGCAGATGGTGGGTATCGCTAAGTCTGCTCGCAAAACAGGCACTCAGAAAACCCTCTTCGCCCTAAGCTTGTCGGTTAAATGGTGTCTAAGCTAGCCCGGATTTCTCTCCGCACTTCACGGATTAACTTTAGAAAACAAAACACAAGCAACAGCGGGCATCTTCAGTCACTTATGCTTTAAACTACCCGCCAATAGGCGAGTTTCAACTTTTACTTTCTTCGTTGGGCGAGATATCGGCCGCTGTGTGGTACCGTGGAAAAATGAACCACACACCAGTTCCCATACAGTATGCAGCCCCCGTTGCTGCGAGCGGCGCGCGAGGACCACGACAGATAGCGCGAGCGCCACGCGAAACTTACTCGTGCGGCAGTCGATGATGCGACAAGCTACCCCTAGTAAAGCCGAAACGACGTTGCTCGAACCCTTCGTCGGATTGACCCTGAATCAAATTGTGGTGCCAGTCACCGCCGCAGAATTTGCCGCGGCGAGTGATGACATCCTCCAAGCCAGCATGGTCGGATTCGACACCGAATCCAAACCCACTTTCGCCAAGGGCGAGGTTAGCACCGGCCCACACATCGCCCAGTTCGCGCTCGCTGACAAGGCCTACATATTCCAGCTCTGCCATCCGGCCTGCCACGACTGGCTGTTGGAAATTCTTCACGATGACCAAATTCAAAAGGTCGGCTTTGGTTTGGAATCAGATCGCGACCAAATTCAGAAAAAGCTCGGCGTTGACGTCAATGCGTTGCTCGACCTGAACACCGTTTTTCGAAAAGCGGGCTACAAGCAAACCGCCGGCGTGCGCGCTGCGGTAGCGATCATCCTCAACCAAAAATTCCACAAGTCGAAGCGCATCACGACCACCAATTGGTCGCTACCGAGCCTGACGCCACAACAACTCTTGTACGCAGCGAATGACGCGTATGCCGCGCAGCGGGTGATGGAAGCGATGGCGGCGAGGGGGCTCGTCGAAGCGGGGCAATAGTTGTGCGGATCGTCAAAGGCAGTCTAGGGGGCAGATTCAAAGGCGCAGTGTGACTTGTTTTCGTTATGCAGCAAAATCTTGCGCGGATATTTGCGACCATCAAAATGGAGAAGTAGCGGTGAAAAAAACTTTCGATGCAAAACTGAAGGACGGCGACCAATGCACGGTTGCCGATGGAAAACACGCCGGAAAGTCAGGAACCGTGCAAGACATGAAGATAAGTAAAACAGGCGCTGTGACGATAACGGTGGAGCAAAGTAGTGGGGTGCGATTCAAGACTCTTGCTAAGAACGTGGTGCGCCGAATTTAGGAGGCAAAATAAAAGACTGTGACCCGTAGTGTTCAGTGCCAGCCACTATCTCTACCGGAAATGCCAAGCAACAATGCGGCTTTTCTTTTGGCCTTGCGCCATGGCAATGGTTTCAACCTTGCGTGCACGAGCATCTTTCAGCGCGGCATAAATTGCAGGCAGGCTCTCCTCTCGCGATACCAGCGTGCTGAACCACGACACGCGCGCGCCCCGCGTTGCGCTTTCGGCGACCATGCGCGAAACAAATCCGGCCTCGCCGCCGTCGCACCACAACTCTGCCGCCTGTCCGCCAAAATTCAGTTTCGGTGTTGACCCACCTCTTTTTCCCGTACTGGCCTTACCCAAGTTCTTCCATTTGCGAGCCGCACCTTCTTCGGCCTCCCGCATTGAGGCGTGAAACGGTGGATTGCAGAGAGCAAAATCAAAGTGATCGTCCGGCTTGAGAATGCCATCGAAAATTTTCTGCGGCGATGCCTGCAATCGGAATTCAATCGCCGTTTTTAGGCGTGCGTTGTTATCGACGATCAGTTGTGCAGCACTGAGCGCGACAGCGTCGGTATCGCTTCCCACAAACCGCCAACCATATTCGTGATGGCCGATCAGCGGATAAATACAATTCGCGCCGACCCCGATATCGAGCACCCGAATATCCGGCCCGCGCGGGATCGTGCCGTTGCGATCTGAAGCGAGCAGATCGGCTGCGTGATGCACATAATCCGCGCGACCGGGAATAGGCGGGCACAGATAGCCCAGCGGAACACTCCACGTCTCAACCGCATAGAAAACGTTCAACAATGCGGCGTTCAGCGCCAGCACGGCGGCGGGATTGGCGAAGTCGATCGTCTGTTCGTTGGCATCGAACGGATTGACGATAAGGAAGTCTCCGAGTGCCGGCAGCGCCTGCGAAAGCGCGTCGAAATCGTAACGGCCACGATGGCGGTTGCGTGGATGAAGGCTCAGCTTTTCCAAGACCGGCGCGCGAATTTTCTTCGTCGCATTCTGGGCGGGCCGTGTAGGCTTTGCGTGCATGATCCTAGAATCCTCAGTTGACCGCTTATCTTAACCAATAGGCGCTTGATATGTTTGAGGATTACCGCGTTCTGGCCGTTCACCATTTGGGTGACAACGCTACGGGTGTGATTGCACGCTTTTGCAGCTCCCTGGCAGCGTTG
>JAYVUH010000331.1:0-2056 GCA_043788115.1 Burkholderiales bacterium | reverse complement strand
GTCTGCTTGTCAAGCATGAATTTGTGCAGTTTGGATGGTGGTTGGGGTCGTATGCCAAAGAGTGTACTGCTAAAAATGTGATTGTCTCTTTATGGTATGGTTTGCATCTGTATGGTTTTGCGCGCTAGGCTGGGCCAGGTTGAGTTTGTGCTTGGTGATGTGTTGTCAGTTGTATGGTTGGAGGAATCAAATCCCCCCTGCCCCCCTTTTTCTAAGGGGGGTGGAAGAGGGATTTTTCTACGGGGGTGAAAGGGCGGCACTTTTCACAGTCGCAGTGCCAACAACATCCCCTAGCAGCCTGTCGGACTTGAGATCAGTTCTTGTGCGGTAAGCGCCATAAATTTTGCTATTGCTTTTGTGATGACTCTTTGCGTCCAGGTGTTTAGATGGTGCGGGGTGTTGGGTGCGTGGCGGGTTTTGGCCGGGCGGGGTGGCATTGGGACATGTTCTTGGGCTGGGCGGGCTTTGATCAGTGTATGTAGTCTCTTAAGGTTATAAGCGAGTGTAGTGAGGCTCCATTCTCCTTGTACCTTGTCCACCCCGCGCAGGTGGAACTGCCGGAACCCGAGGGCTTGCTTGATGATGCCGAAGACGGGCTCGACGGTGCATTTTCGTTTGGCGTATCGCCGCCGCCCCTCGTCGGTTTGCAGCTTGTCTTTCATGGCCAGTATCCACGGGCTGCGAATCTGCTTTTTGGGTTCGGTGTCCGCTTGCTCGGGCCGGAATTCGTGCTTGCGGCGGCCCTCTTTGCCGGTGGCGATGTAGAGGTCCATGCCCTTTTCTTCCAGCGGGGCGGCGTGTTGCTGGTTCAGGTAGCCGGTGTCGGCGAGTATGTGGGTGGGGGCACCGAGGCTTGCGGGGATCGCTTCAATGTCGGGGACAAGTTCGTTGGCATCGCAGGAGTTGTTGGTGACGCGGGCGGCAAGAACAAGTTGGGTGCCGTCGGCGTCCACCACGGCTTGTGCGTTGTAGGATTGCTCGAATCCGCTGCGCAGGTTCTTTCTCATCAGGCGGCTATCGGGGTCGCTGAGGTTCTGCTGTGTCTTGGCCTCGGGCGTGGGGGCCGGTTCCACGGGGGCACGCCCTTTGCGGCCCTTGGCTTCGGTGTGCTTTTTGAGTTTGCGCTCATACTCGGCGCGTTCCGCATCGGCCTTGGCCTTGGCGCGCGCTTCAAGCTGGGCGCGGGCCGCCGCGAGCTCTTCCTTGAGGGCCTCGCGCCGGGCAAGTTCCTCGGGCAGGCGCTGACCGTCCACCTCGTCGCTGGCATCGGTGGCCTCGGCCTTCTTCATCAACTCTGCCACCTCCATCTCAAGCTGCTCGATGAGCTGGCCCGCCCGTTCATAGCCCACGTTGCGGTTGATGGAGGCGTTGGCGCGCAGCTTGGTGCCATCCACGCTGACCGTGCCCACCTTCAAAAGCCCCATCGTCTGCGCCAGTTCCAGCACCTGCACGAAGCAGACCGACACCGCCCCGAAGTTTTCCCGCCGGAACTTCGCAATGGTGTCGTGGTCCGGGTGCGTATCGGCTGTCAGAAACCGCACCGCGACATCGCGATACGTCGCACGTTCAATGCGCCGCGAGGAAAAAATCCCGTTCGCATAGCAATAAATCAAGAGCGCGAGCATCATGTGGGGCGGATACTGCGCGCTGCCCGTGCCCCGCGGGTTTACCCGAAGCACCGACACATCCAGCCCATCCACCGCCTCAATTACAAAGTGGACAAGGTCGTCCTCCCCAACCCAGTCTCGAAGGTCGGGCGGCAACAATAAAGGCTGATTTCGGTCCACCGATATGAAGTTCTTGCTCATGACCCTTATGTACAAAGCATCCAGTCATTTGTCAAGGGCTAAGTCCGACAGGCTGCTAGCGCGAATGTGCCGATCAGAGGTGATCCGGATCGTTTTGCTTTATCTGACGATGGCGCTCTTCGATGAAGGGCACCTTCAGGTTCGTGGTGCCCGGCCGCAGCTTTAACACGTTGTAACCGACAACCCCGACAAGCAGCGCCACCACACTAAAGAACGCGGCCATCAGAATCCGGTTTCGGCGGCGTTCC
>JAYVUH010000330.1:0-2162 GCA_043788115.1 Burkholderiales bacterium | reverse complement strand
GATATTGGCAAGATTGGCATTCCAGACGGCATTTTGTTGAAGCCGAGCGGGTTCAACCCGTCTGAACGGCTGGTCATGGAAATGCACGCTGAGATCGGTGCCGACGTGTTGGCGCGCAGCGAAATTCCGCATATTAAGATGGCAGAAGAGATCGCCCGCCACCACCATGAACGTTGGGATGGAAGCGGCTATCCGGCCCAAATCGGCGGACGGGAGATCCCCCTTGCCGCTAGGATCACGACGCTGGCTGACGTTTACGACGCGTTGACCCACAAGCGGCCCTACAAGGAGGCTTGGACGGTTGAGGCTTCTCTCTCGGAAATACTGTCGTTACGCGGCAAGCTTTTCGATCCCGAACTCACCGACCTCTTTCTCGCCCTCGTGTCGCGCCTTCGTCGTGAACACCGAGATTTGGACCGCCACCTCGGCGAGGCCGCCCGTGCTTCCCCGTTTATCCAAGCGCGCGGCAAGATCTGGGAAACCTTGAAGCTTGCCAAGGACGAATACCAGCAACAATTCCAGCGCTCGCTGGACCTGCAGCGCTAGTCCCGACGCCCCGCGCAATTGTCTCGGGCGGGCTTTTCCCGCTATAATCTAAATCTTTGTCAGATTTAGGCAATTTCCGGGAAAAACGCGCAAATGCGGCAAGAGACTCGTCAGCGATTTGTCGTTGGAAACTGGAAATTGAATGGCAGTTTTGCGGCCAACGCAGCGTTGATCGAGGCTTTCGGGCCGATTGAGGCAGTTTCTGGCAAAACGCTTGGGTTTTGCGCGCCTTTTCCGTATTTGGGGCAGTTGCAGGCAGCGCTTGCTGGGACCTCGGCGCAATACGGCTCACAGGACGTTAGCCGGTTTGGCAAAGGTGCCTATACGGGCGAAGTTTCAGCAGGGATGGTGGCGGATTTTGGCTGCCAGCTAGCGATTGTTGGACATTCCGAGCGGCGGGCGGTTTTCGGCGATTCAGATGCGGTTGTCGCGGAGAAATTTGTCCGTGCCGTCGCAGCAGGGTTGACCCCAATTCTGTGTGTTGGGGAATCGCTTGAAGAGCGCGAGGCAGGAATTACAGAGGTTGTGGTCGCGCGACAAGTGGCGGCGGTGATTGCACTTGCTGGCGTTGAAGCGTTGGCAGGTGCGGTACTTGCCTACGAGCCGGTTTGGGCGATTGGGACGGGAAAGACCGCGTCACCAGCCCAGGCGCAGGAAGTACACCGGTTTTTGCGGGCGTTTATCGCCAAGCATTCGGTTGAAATCAGTAACAGGCTGCCAATCTTGTACGGTGGCAGCGTGAAACAGAGCAATGCGGCTGAGTTGTTCGGGCAGCCCGATATTGATGGTGGTTTGATCGGCGGGGCGTCTTTGGTTGCCGATGAATTTATGGGAATTTGGCGCGCTCTCTAGCAGCCTGTCGGACTTGAAGAATCGCAGCGAGAAATGAGCTGGCCGAGGGCAGATTTTTACGGTTTTCTAGCCACTAGTGGTTCTCTTGGCTCGAAAAACGGGGAAATATGCACAGGTCGGGTCATTTTGTAGCCGATTCCCTTCAAGTCCGACAGGCTGCTAGGGGGCGTGCGATTCATGACAAAGCAAGACTGAGAAGATTGAGGAAATAGCAATGTTGGTTTCAATTCTTTTGACGCTCCACGTGTTGGTAGCGATCGCAATTGTGGTTTTGGTGCTGGTACAACACGGCAAAGGTGCAGATATGGGCGCCGCGTTTGGCACTGGATCGGCCGGTAGCTTATTCGGCTCGTCCGGGGCGTCGAATTTTCTGTCTCGCTCGACGGCTGTTTGCGCGACACTTTTCTTCATTACCAGCCTCGGGCTAACCTACTATCACGCGCCCAAAGGGCAGGGCGTGGTGTCGGATTTCGGCAAAAGCGTGACCGCAGTGCCGGACGCGAAAAAGACCACCGTGGATGCGATTCCCGCCCCGGCAGGTACTGCAGCACCGGCACCCGATGCGGCCAAGGTGCTAGCCCCGACCGCACCCGCCGCGCCTACTCCCGCGCCGACCTCGCAGCAAATTCCTAAGTAAGTGTGTTGCTGCGCTGCCGCAAGCCTCCTGTTTCGAAGTAAAATTTAGTCTGTTTTGAACGACATGCCGTCGTGGTGAAATTGGTAGACACGCTATCTTGAGGGGGTAGTGGCGAAAGCTGTGCGAG
>JAYVUH010000329.1:0-4049 GCA_043788115.1 Burkholderiales bacterium | reverse complement strand
CGTGACTACCTGCAACGCAAAGGTGACGCTACCGAGGGCATCGAGCTGCGCGCCGTGGTCCCCGTGAATCTACGGCCGGTTGAGAAGGCACACGAACTGGGTAACCAGTTCGGCCTGGTATTCGTCGATCTACCGGTGGGCGTCGAAGACCCGCTTGCGCGTCTGCAGCTCGTGCACTCGCGCATGGCCGAACTCAAGGGGTCGTCGCAGCCCATCGTGGCGTTTGTGCTGTTGTCGGCCGTCGGTATGGGCCCGAAAATTTTGCAAGACCAGATCAGCGGATTAATCGGCCGCAATGCCACCGCCGTCATGACCAACGTTCCGGGCCCACAGAAGCCGCTCTACCTTGGCGGTGCTGAAATCGATGAGATCAACTTCTGGGTGCCGCAATCTGGCGGCATCGGCATGGGGTTGTCGATCCTGACGTACAACGGCAAGGTGCAGTTTGGACTCATCACTGACAGCGGTCTGGTCCCCGACCCGCACAACGTCATCGACCGGTTCGCCGACGAGTTTGAGAAACTGGTGATGCTGACGTTGATGGGGCCGTTTGGCCCAGAGTATGACGACGCGCTTGAGCAGGTGTTCGGCGCAAAACCGACGGCCCGCGCCACTACAGCAGCCAAACAAGCAGAAGGCTAACGGCATGGCGCCGCGCCGCGCCCTCGTTGCCGGGGCCACCGGCCTTACCGGACGCGCTCTTTGCCGCCAACTGGTCGCCGACAAACGCTACAACCGTGTCTGCGCGCTGGTGCGCAAACCATCCGACGCGCTAGCGGGCTGCGAACAACTGGTCTGCAATCTGCGCGAGATCCCGCCGCACGAGGCGATTGACGACGCGTTCTGCTGCCTCGGCACTACGAGCAAGATCGCTGGCTCGCCAGAAAACTTTCGCGAAGTGGATTTCGACTTTGTCGTCAACATCGCGCGCGCAGCCAAAGCGTCAGGCGCAAAGCGCATGCTGGTCCTCAGTGCGCTCGGCGCCAACGGCAATTCAAAAGTGTTCTATAGCCGCGTCAAAGGTGAAATGGAAGACGCACTTGCAGCACTTGACTTCGAGACGCTGCATATTTTTCGGCCGTCGTTTCTGGTCGGCGGCGCGTTGCAACGTGCCGAGTCACGCCCGGTTGAGCGACTGAGTATCGCGGCCTTCACCACCATCTCACCGCTGTTGATCGGTGCGGCCCGGAAATACCGGCCGATTAGCGTCGACACCGTAGCGCGCGCCATGATTTCGGCTGCCTTCGACGGAGAAAGCGGCATTTCAATTTACGAGTCAAACGAGATCGAACGACTTGCGGAACTGGCGGAAGCTCCTGCACGAAACTGAGCCACTGACCTAGGTTTGCGCTAGGCCACTGCGGCAATCATCTCAATTTCGATTA
This sequence comes from Burkholderiales bacterium, assembly GCA_043788115.1. GTDB lineage: Bacteria > Pseudomonadota > Gammaproteobacteria > Burkholderiales > Usitatibacteraceae > UKL13-2. The sequence continues at coordinate 2,664 of JAYVUH010000329.1, read as the reverse complement.
AGTAGCCATTGCGAAACGCGCCCACCGGAATGATGGCCCGGGTCGGCTTGTGTGCGCCGAAGAACGCGGCGTACGCAGCATTCACGCCGGCCCAATATTGAATGTCAGAGACATAAATCGTCGATTTGATCACCAAGTCGCGGCGCGAGCCGGCCGCTAACAAAATGGCCTCCGCATTCTCGAGGCATTGGCGCGTCTGCTCCTCGATGGTCGGTAACGTGAAGTCCGGTCGGCCGGGTACGCGCGGCAACTGGCCTGCGACGTAGACCACACCGTTGTGAATCACGGCAGTCGAGTAGTGGCCTGCGGGCGTGGGAAGCGACGGATCGTTGAGGAGTTTCATTTATTGGCCCATGGGAGTTTGTCGAGATCGACGTTGCCGCCGGTGAGAATAATGCCCACCTCTTTTCCCTTTACATCTAGTGTGCCTTCAAGGAGGGACGCGAGCGGCGGGCAACACGAGGGCTCGCAGATAATCTTGGCGTATTCCCAAGTGAGCCTCATGGCGCGTATGACATTTTCTTCGGAGGCCACGCTAATGCCATCCACATTACTGCGAATGATATTGAACGTGCGCTCAGCTAGGACGGTCAGCAAGCCATCGCAAATGCTCTTTGGCGTTTGCTCTGTCACTCGCACGCCGCTGGCAAAGGAGCGCGAGCCATCGTCTGCCCCGCGCGGCTCGCTGCCGTAGACTTTGATACTCGGTTTCATGGCCTTCGCGGCAATCGAGGTGCCAGACAACAACCCGCCGCCACCCAGCGGCGCGATGACGACATCTAATTCTGGATAGTCCTCTAGCAACTCGATCGCAGCGGTTCCCTGCCCGGCAATTACGCGATCGTTGTCGAATGGATGGATCATTTCATAGCCGTACTGAGCGATCAATTCATCGACCGCCGCTTGTCGTGCCGCGATGTTCGGCGCACAGTAAACAATGTCGGCACCGTAGCCTTGAATAGCGCGCTTTTTTGGCAAAGGCGCATTGTCCGGAACCACAACAGTCGCCTTGATACCACGCAACCCCGCCGCCCACGCCAGTGCCGCGCCGTGGTTGCCCGACGAATGCGTGACGACACCACGTTGAGCGGTAGCGTCGTCGAGTGAAAACACCGCGTTAGATGCGCCGCGCGCTTTGAATGCGCCGACCTTCTGAAAATTCTCGCACTTAAAGAAAATCTGCGCACCGACCTCGCGATTGATGAAGTCGCAGGTGATGACTGGCGTGCGGTGGATGTAGGGCTTAATGCGTGCGTGTGCGGCGCAGATGTCAGCTAGTGTTGGCATGCTTCCCCCTCTCCTCTACCACTCTCCCGCCAGGGGAGAGTGGTTCAGTGGTAATTTGCCTCTCCCGTGAAGGAGATCGGTTCAGTATTACGTTTGCTTTTCCCGCTAAGGAAAAGGCGCAAGTCATCTGCAACCCTTCCTGTCAGCGCCGAGCAGTCGGTCGTTTTTACACCGTCAACGGACCAAGATTGCGGCCGCACCGCTTCCCTCTCCCCTCGCGGGAGAGGGACCGAGGGAGAGGGGGGCGAGGGGGAATCAATCTTCCAACTCCGCCTTAGCGATCTCCACATCCATCATTTCCATCGCGTCGCGCCCTTTCATCTTCGCTGCCTTCTCAAACAGTTCCGTGGCTTTGGCGACTTCCTTGTCGCCAAACAACATCAGTAAACCGTTGGCGTACTCGATGTGTGCGATCGGTGACTGCGGATTCAGCTTAATCGCGGCCTCAAAGTGCTTGACCGCAGCGTCCCGATTGGCACCGTAAGTGAGTTTGCCGACCATCGCACCGACTTTGTCGATAATTTCAGCGTGATACGACCCCATCGCGGTGTTCGCATCAGCGTGTTTGGCCTCGAGCTTCAACGCTGTTTCAAGTGCCGCTTTGATCTTGCCGCCGTAACCTTCTTTGAGTGCCTTCATCACGGAAATCGATTGCGAGTAGCGCCCTGCCGCGTAGGCGTACTGGTAAAACGCATTCGCGTTTTTAGGTTCTTTCTTCATCAACGCTTCAGCCATCGCCATGGCATCTTGGTACAGTTTGATTTTGACCGCGTCTTTTTTCTCGACGTGATTTGCGTAAATCGAAGTCGCCTTAACAGCAACGGTATGCCCGTCGCCGAGTGACGCAGCGCTGGCAAAATCTCCCGCATGGAAGGCGCGCCAGGCGTCTTGTTGTGTGACCTCTTTCGGATAGCCTTCGCTGTCACCCTTGTGCAGTGCGTCCCACTGTTTTTTCAGCGCCTCGCCAGCGTAAGTCACCGCCTTTGCATCCGCCGGGGTTTTCGTCCATTTTGCCGTCGCCATGTTCTCCGTCCTCACTTGCTTTTGGGTCGATCAGTTGATGTAGTTTTCAATCAGGTGCTCTAGGTGCTCCTTTGCGTCGCCCTCCAGAAACGGGGCGATCAGGCACATCACCTGGTACACACCGCGGGTGAGATGCCGTTCCGGGTCATCCTGAATCCCCGCGCGATGTTTGAGGTTCTCGTAGTTGAGCCAATAAGTCGCGACCACCAGAATATTCTCCGCCAGCGCGGCGATCGTGGCTTCCGAAGCACGCATGGCATTGGCAGATACCAACGACTCACACATCAGACGAACAGCGTCGCGCTTATGCGTAATGATGATATTGAAGTGCGACTTCAGTTTGGTGTCGCGCGC
>JAYVUH010000328.1:0-2827 GCA_043788115.1 Burkholderiales bacterium | reverse complement strand
GCGATGGAGTCCGTCCACGCCCTCACCGACGTCACGGGGTTTGGACTGGCCGGCCATTTACTTGAGATTTGTCGTGGCTCCGGGTTCGGTGCCACCGTCAACTACGCCAGCCTGCCGATGATTGCTGGCGTGCGTGACCTCGCCGCCGCCGGCTTCATCACCGGTGCCTCCGGCCGCAATTGGGCGGGCTACGGACACGATATCGACTTGGCGCCACAGCTCGGTGACCTTGAACGCAACCTCCTGAGTGATCCGCAAACGTCTGGCGGCTTGCTGGTGGCGTGTGATCCAGCAGCGGTCGACGACGTGCTGGCGATTTTCAGGTCGGAAGGCTTCGCGCAGGCTGCCGTGGTTGGCGAAATGCAAACGGGCAGCACGAAAGTTACCGTGATGTAATTCCATTTCCAAACCATTAATCATTTATTAACGGAGTAGCGGGACTGTGCTTGTGTGGTGACCACCCTGCAATACGCTGCGCTTCTTGCAGGCTACTGGTGTTGAATTTGAATCATTAATGCATCAATAAATTAGAAATCTGATAATTTCAAACACAAGCAACTACGGGCGTTTCGGAACAGAAGTGGCTGAAAACGCCCGTCCTTAGTGGACTTTCTCCGCAAAGTTGAAAGCGGCACCCTTACCGGGCGCAGAACACCCAGAACGCTTGTGCATCATCCGTCCAGCACGAAATCTGGCTGAATCCTGCCGAGCTAAGCAGCACCTCGAACTCGCGGCGGTGGTATTTGTAGGAATTCTCGGAGTGAATGCGTTCGCCGCGCGCAAACTTTCGTGCCAACCCGTCGAGTTGCACCTCCGTCTCCACCTTGGCCTCCAGATACATCTCTACCCGTCCTGCGTCGCTGTTGTAGAACCCGACGTGTCGCCAGTCTGCGCAGTCGAAGTTGCTGCCAAGTACACGGTTAATGTGCCGGAGTGCGTTTAGATTGAAGGCGGCCGTGACGCCAAGCACGTCGTCGTAGGCCGCGTCGAGAACAGCCTGATCCTTCTTCGCATCGACCCCGATGACCAGACAACCTCGACTCGTCCCGATCGCCGTACGAATGTCGCGCAAAAACCTTACCGCATCATCGGGGACAAAGTTGCCGATCGAGGAACCGGGATAGAAGAAAATGCGCGGCCCAACGAGCAAATCGTCAGGGATCTCGATCGAGCGTGAAAAGTCTGTTGCAAGACCGACCATCTCGACTTCCGGAAAGTCAGCCGACATTTTTTCCAGCGCCACAGAGATCTCTGGCGCAGCAATATCCACCGCGAGGTAGCGTCTGAGTGAAAGAAACGGAATCCAAGACTGCGCCTTGCAACAGTCGCCTGCGCCTAGGTCAACCAGTGTTCCGCCGTCACATGCCCCCGGCGACCGCCCGGCTGAAATCATCGCGGCGATCGCTAGTCTGTTCGCCTGAAATATCGCGCGCTCAGTGCGGGTTGGGTAGTACTCATCCAATTGGCAGATGGCCGCGTACAAGGCACAACCGAGTTCATCGTAAAAGTACTTAGGCTCAATATGTGCGGGCGACGCGCGCAACCCCGCGAGCAGTCTGTCTCGCTCTTGTTCAAGATTGATTCGTCGACGATCGATGACGCGATAAGTTGGTTGAATATTGTTCACGCTATGGTCTAATTTGTATTGTGGTTTGCGACTTTTGGCGCAGCCGCCAAGTCGTCATTTTATGGTTTGTTGTCATTTCCTGGAGAATTTTCATGATTAGTTTTTCTCGCTCGCGCACGATGAAATCCTTGATGACCCTCGCAGCGCTGGTCGTTGGTTCGCTATCGCTGACCATGTCGGTGTCTGCCATTGCCCAGCAGGTGTTTCGTGTCACCACCATCCCCGAAGAAGCGGCGACCGAGCAAATCCGCAAGTTCACGCCAATCGCGCAATACCTAGAAAAAAAGCTCGGCATGAAGGTCGAGTTCACACCGGTCACAGATTATCCGGCTGCGGTAGAAGCGATGGTCGGCAAGAAAGTGGACCTGGTCTGGTTTGGTGGCTTCACCTTTGTACAAGCCAAGATTCGCTCGATGAATAAAGTCATCCCAATCGCGCAGCGCGAAGAAGACACCAAGTTCCAATCAGTGTTCATTACCAAGACCGATTCAGGCATCAAGACACTCAACGATCTGAAGGGCAAGCAAGTCTCCTTCGGCTCCCAATCGTCAACCTCCGGCCACCTAATGCCGCGCAGCTTCTTGCTCGCCGCCACGATCGATCCGGAAAAAGACTTTAAACGTGTCGCCTACTCAGGCGCACACGATGCCACCATCGCCTCGGTCGTCAGCGGCAAGGTTGACGCGGCCGCACTCGATATCACGGTCTGGAAGAAGTTTGTTGCAGAAAATCGCGTAGACACCAAAGCCGTTGACGTCTTCTACACAACGCCGCCGTATTTCAACTACAACTGGGCGGTGCATGCGGATATGCCAATTGCGATGCGCGAGCGCGTACAAAAAGCCCTGACCGATCTCGATCCGAACACGCCAGAGGGCAAGGAAATCTTGTCGCTAAACCGCGCCACCCGCTACATCCCAACCAAGGCGGAAAACTATATCGGCGTGGAAACCGCTGCCCGTAGTGCCGGCTTGCTGTAATTGATAGCCATATCAGGCAACGAGCCCGTAAGCCGATGAAGGTTGTTACTGATCGACTCAGCGCCCGACACCCGGCCGCTGATCAAAGCGCACCGGCGGCGTTGCGTGAGCTTACACTCGAGGTTAACGCGGGTGAGCAGATCGCCGTCATCGGCGCGTCAGGGGCGGGCAAGACCACGCTGTTGCATGCGATTGCCTGCGCGCTAAAGCCGAGCGCCGG
>JAYVUH010000327.1:0-13112 GCA_043788115.1 Burkholderiales bacterium | reverse complement strand
AATCGTTGGAGAGATCGTAGTGCGCGGAAATGTTTTTCTTCGAGCCGCTGCGCGTATTACCGCGAAGCATGTGCTTGATGCGAAAAAATAGCGCGACCAACGGCTTGCCGTAAAAAATCTGCTCGAGCGCGCGTTCGTTGACCGCGCACAGTTCAAGAAACGCCGTCATGTTCGACGTGAACAAGCGGTGATCGCGATAGCACTCTGCCAGACCGATTTCGGCTGACTTCAACACTTCGCCCGCCACCGCCCAATCAGCAAAACGGACGTCAGCGTGCGGGCCGGCGTGAACCCCTTCAAAGCGGGTCGTCTGCCCTTCCGGCGAGGTAAAGGTCAGCGTGCCGCTATCAATGTTGGCAAGCACGCGGTAGAGAACCTTCGCGGAAGCGGGCAAGTGTCTCGGTAGGTTTAGATCTGGAGTGCCGGAAAAGTCTTGTGTGGTCATAGCGCTGGGGAAATGAAATTGGAAAAATGGGAAATGCGATTAATCGGAGGATGCGGATATTGATGAAAGACTTCGCGTTATTGCCAACGGTGGCGGCTCGGGTTTGGAGAAAAACGGGATACGTTTTCTCCATAGCTTGAAGGCCTGCCAGTGGATACGCGCCACCACGCCCAGCGTCATCAACGGAAACCGCACAAAGGCAGTGATGGCGCTGCGACTACTGAGCGGTTCCGCTAGGCCATGAATCGTCGTTGCAATCAATTTGTCTTGGTCGGAACCGCCGTCGAAATAGTCGATTTGTGCGAACGCGCGGCTATCATCCTGCTCGAAGCGAAACCGATAGGTGCCCCGCACTTCACAAAACGGGGAGACATGGAATACCTTACGCGCGAGCAGCCAATCGGATGCAACAATGGGACGCGCATCGGCGTGTGACACCAGATAGTGGTGGCGCTCGCCGAAGGTGTTTCTGACTTCACAGATTGCCGCTCGCATCGCGTTGGCGTCGTCGTAGCAATACCAGATGGAGATAGGGTTGAATACGTACCCGAGCAACCGAGGAAACGTTTGCAGCACCACTTCGCCATTGGCCACCGACAGGCCATTGGCGGCTAGCAGCGCCCTTGCCCAGACGAGCAGATCGCTGCCGTTGCCCGGACCGTAGTCTTTGACGTTCAGCGATAGAAAATTGAATCGGTTCAGCGACGTCCAGCGGTTTCGGATCGACGACAGGGTCGAGAGTGGGACACGCAAAAAGAACACGCCATAAGAGAATTGATGTTCCTGCGGCCGTAGCCGTCGGTGCATCACGCGCCCTACACAAATATTGGCAGCGTGCCTCATGCCGCCGCCAACGAGCGAAGTTCTGGCACGTCGTCGACACCGGGGTAGGGTTCAGACAAGTCGTTCGCCGCCGGCGTATTGGTTGCCCACGGTGTTTGCGCGCCAAGTGCGCGCGCCACAGCGATGCCGGACATCAGGCCGTCTTCGTGAAACCCGTAGCGGGTCCATGCGCCAGCGAACCAGGTGTTGCGCTGTCCCTGCAACTTGCGCAGCGAGACTTTCGCGCCGACACTTTCCGGTAGAAACAAAGGGTGATCGTAGGCAATCGTCTTAATGATCTTGGCCGGGTCAATCTCCTGCAACGGGTTCATGGTGACCATGACGGGCGATGTGAACGGGACGGGCTGCAGCTTGTTGATCAGATAAGTTAGCGATACCGGCGAATCATTTTGGCGCACCTCACCCGAATACGCAGCGTGATAGTTCCACGACGCCCACGCACGTTTGCGGTCTGGCAACAGGCGACGGTCAGTATGCAGGACCGCGGTGTTTGGCAGGTAGCGAACCGCTTCGAGTATGTGGCGCTCGTCGTCACTTGCATCGGCGAGCAGAGCGAGTGACTGATCGGAGTGGCAGGCCATGACAACATGATCGAATCGTTCGACGCCAGTTGAGGTCTGGATGTTGACGCCATCGTGATCCCGGTGAACGGAGACTACGCCAGCGTTAAGCCGCACATCCGTCAGCGCGGCGCGAATCTTGTCGACGTAGTGGCGGGCGCCGCCCTTGACGGTGCGCCACTTCGGCCGGTTGTTCACCGAAATGAGGCCATGATTGGCGCAGAAGGTGATGAACGTCGCCAGTGGAAAATGATCGATCTGTCTGGTGGGTGTCGACCAGATGCAGGCGGCCATTGGCACCAGATACCAGTCGCGAAACGCGCGGCCGTAGCGGTTCGCATCCAGATACTCACCGAGCGTACCAGTCAATGTTGCCCGGCGCGACGCGAGCGCAGAAGCCTCGCGATTAAACCGCAACAGATCCCTCAGCATGCCGAGAAACTTCGGCTTGAATAGGTTGGTCGGTTGCGCAAAAACGGTTGAAATGTCGTCTGAGCCGCACCACTCCAACCGGCTTACGCCAGCCGGGTCGGTCAACTTGATACCAAATGACATGTCGGACCGTGCCGTTTCCACCCCGAGATGCGCCATCATTGGGATGAAGTTTGGGTAGGTCCATTCGTTGAACACCAAGAAGCCCGTGTCGACCGGAAAATAGATGCCATCAACCCGCACATCGATGGTGTTGGTGTGGCCGCCGAGGTAATCGCCCTTTTCGAACAGTGTCACCTGCGGTGCGCGAGTAGAAGCTTGGGCGTGTTTTGACAACAGCCACGCACACGAAAGCCCTGAGATACCCGCACCGATTACCGCGACCTTCATTAATTCACCTTATATGAGCTTGGCGTGAGCCTGCTTCTACGCGTTGACCACCCAGACCGGATTCGGCTATTCGCTTGCACCAAAATCAAAAACAGAGACAACTTGGCAAGCATCCTCAAGTCATGGCACAATCACAATTATTACTATAGTCATATTATGACTAATTAGTCACAATATGAACTTAAAAGTTTTATTTTAGTCAATAAATTATGCTCGCATTAAAAATTCCCTTTAAAAAACAGCAGTTTGAAGCGCGCGAGGAGGCAATTCTCGACGCCGTTAACCGTCTGCTGTCCGAAAAAGGCTTTGACCTGATGACCATGGACGACGTTGCCGATGCGGTCGGCGTCGCCAAAGGGAGCCTCTACAAACATTTTTCCTCAAAAGAAAAATTGGCGGCCTCGGCGATGTCGAGGCTGCTGTCCCAGACCCTCGATGTGCTGGACGGCTTCCCGGCCGAATGGAGCGCCGGGCGTCGCCTAGAGGAAGTATTACGCTGGACCTTGCAGCACCGCCTGCGTGGCGGTGTGCCTCATCTGCCGTCCACACGCGGTGCCTTTCAGCGCGCCCTGATGCTTAATCTCGAATATCTGGCACTCGCGTTCAAGGTTAATAAGCGCTTCTACGCCTTGGTGGCGGAAGCGCGCCAAGCGGGTGAATTGAGCGAAGCTGTCAGCGATGACGTCGCTGTCTACACCCTCTATGCGCGATCATGCGATCCAACGCTGGAGTTTTTGCAAAAGGCAGGCAACTTGACGGACGAACAAATTGTCGAAGCGATGGTGCAAACCACATTTGGCGGGCTGAGGAAGCGAATAACCTGAGTCGTCCTTTCCGCTCGTCAAACTATCTTGTCACTGTGGTGCAATAGCACTGCAAACATCCAGCCGAATCTGACACACGTACCTGCAGTAACCGTAACGACCAACCAGAGACCCACACCATGCTTTATCCCGACCTGTTTTCTGACCTCGAAAAATCCCGCTGGAACATGGCGACCGATATTCCATGGACATCGTTTGAAAGCGGCAAGCTGACCGACGAGCAAGCGATCACGATCAAGATGAATGCCATCACCGAGTGGTCGGCGCTACCGGCGACCGAAATGTTCCTGCGCGACAACCAAGACGACAGCGATTTCTCGGCGTTCATGTCGATCTGGTTCTACGAAGAGCAGAAACACTCGCTAGTACTGATGGAGTATCTGAAACGCTTCCGCCCGGATCTAGTACCTACAGAGGCTGAACTACACGCGGTTCGCTTCCCGTTTGACCCGGCCCCGGCGCTGGAAACACTGATGCTCCACTTCTGCGGTGAGATCCGCCTCACGCAGTGGTATCGACGCGCATCGGAATGGCACACCGAGCCCGTCATTAAGAAAATCTACGACACTATTTCCAAAGACGAGGCCCGCCACGCGGGCGCCTATATGCGCTACATGCGCCGTGCGATGGAAAAGGTCGGCGGCGAAGCCAAACTCGCTTACGCGAAAATCGGCTTGTTGATGGCAAGCGCGGGCAAAGCCGGCAAGCCGCTACATCCGACCAACCTGCACGTCAACCAATCGTTGTTTCCTAACGATACGGTGCAATCAAAACTGCCCGATCCAACCTGGCTTGAGCATTGGTTGGACTCGCAAATCCGCTTCGACAAGGTGTGGGAAGCGCGCGTCATCAACGGCATCTTGAAGCAACTGTCGGTGCTGTTTGATCGAACGTTTGAGACCACCTCGGATCTCAATCGCTTTCGCAAAGAGTTGATCGCCGGCATGGCCCTAGTGACCGTGCGTCCGACTGCGTCCTGATCCGCGCAAAAGTACCGCAACCGTGTCTGCCACGCATGATGGCAAAATGCCACATGCGTCCTTCATTCGAGAACAAATTCTGCCCGCCCGCCGACCTGATTGACCGGGCTGCGGCGCTTCAACGCAACGTGGTTTTTACCAACGGTGTATTTGATGTGTTGCACCGTGGTCACGTCACATATCTGGCCGAAGCGGCGGCACTTGGTGCCACTCTCATCGTCGCGCTCAATAGCGACGCTTCGGTCAAACGGCTTGGCAAAGGTGACGATCGTCCCATCAATTCACTCGAAGACCGGACGGCGGTCATTGCCGCGCTCGAGTGCGTTTCTCTCGTCACGTGGTTTGAAGAAGACACGCCGATTGCGCGCATTCTTGAGGCACGGCCGGATGTGTTGGTCAAAGGTGGCGATTGGGCTGTCGAGAAAATCGTCGGCGCATCTGAAGTCATTGCTTGGGGCGGTGAAGTTCACTCCATCGCCTTCCAACACGAACGCTCTACCACCGCGATGCTCGCCAAAATTCGGGGCGCGTGAGCTTGAGACAGTGATGAACGAGACGTCGAAATCTTGCGCAACGCCAGCTCAAATCCCTCCCACCCTCCCTTTGCTAAAGGGAGGAGCCAACTGGTGAATGATCGAACAACCCTAGTTCAAACGCTCGCTGTGACCATCGGTGCGCAAAACGTCCTCACTGACCCGATCGACACGGCACCGTACCTCACCGACTGGCGCAAGCGCTACACCGGCGTAGCACTCGCGGTCGTGCGCCCAACAACGACCGAAGAAGTCGCCCAGATTGTGAAGGCGTGCGTGGCGGCCAATACGCCGATCGTGCCACAAGGCGGCAACACCAGTATGGTCGGCGGTAGCGTACCCGACACCACGGGGCGCGCGATCGTGTTGTCGCTCAACCGTATGAACCGCGTTCGTTCGATTGATACCGACAATGACACCGTAATCGCCGAAGCCGGCGTCATTCTGCAGAATCTGCAACTCGCTGTCGCCAACGCTGGTCGGCTGTTTCCGCTGTCGCTAGGCGCAGAGGGAAGCTGCACCATCGGCGGCAATCTTTCGACGAACGCCGGTGGTACCAATGTGTTGCGTTATGGCAATACACGCGATTTGGTACTGGGGCTCGAAGTCGTCACGCCATCAGGCGAAATCTGGCACGGGCTGTCGGGCTTACGTAAAGACAACACCGGCTACGACCTGAAGCACTGGTTCGTTGGCGCCGAGGGAACACTCGGCGTCATCACCGCTGCCTCGCTGAAGCTCTTTCCACAACCACAGGCGCGCGCGGTTGCCATGGTCGCCGTCGCCTCACCGGCCGACGCGGTCAAGTTTCTCAATCGTATGAAGCGCGCCTTCGCCGACCGACTGGTAGGCTTCGAATTGATCGCGCGCGTTTGCGTCGAACTGGTGTTGCGGCATATCCCGAACACGCGCGAGCCATTTGCCAATCCGCACGCATGGCAAGTGTTGGTTGAATTGAATGATTCGCGCGCCGACGCGCCGATTGGCGAATGGATGGAAGCCGAACTCGGTGAGGCGATCGAAAGCGGCGAAGCACTCGACGCCGTGATCGCCATGTCTGACGCGCAAATCAACGAACTGTGGCGCATGCGCGAAGAAATTACCGAGGGCCAGCGGCTCGAGGGCAAAAACGTCAAGCACGACATCTCGATTCCGATATCGCGCATCCCGGCCTTTATCGATAAGTGCAACGGCACCCTCATCTCGGCCTTTCCGAGCATTTCGCTGGTCTGCTTCGGGCATCTTGGCGACGGCAATCTGCACTACAACTGCGGCATTCCAGCGCAAGGTCTGGCAAATTCAGAAGCCATCAACAAGATCGTCTATGACCACGTTGATGAATTTGGCGGCTCTATTTCCGCCGAACACGGCATCGGCCAACTGCGGCGCGAAGAGTTGACACACCACAAATCGCCAGTGGCGTTGGAGATGATGCGGCAATTGAAGCGCGCGCTGGATCCGCACAATCTGATGAATCCCGGCAAGGTGATTTAGGCTCCTTTCCACCATTAAAAGTGCCTATCGACGGGCACTTTCAGCACTTTCTGCTTGGAAACACCCGCCGATACTAGCGTTTGGTGTTTGCGGCCGGCGCGGGTGGTGCCACTGCTGGTGTCGCTACTGGTGTCGCTACTGGTGCCAGTGCGGCCGCTGTCGGCGGACTAGTCGGCTTGGCAGGTTCTGTGACAGATGTTGGAGCGCTCTGCGCCACTGCCGCCGTCGCCGGCGAATCGGGACACTCGACGCCTTTCAACACGCTAGCCTCGAACTCGCGTTGCATGAGGGCCACCTTGGCGATGATGGCGGCATCCGGCTCGCGCAGTGCGAAGACGGTCTCCTTGGTCTGCGGGTGCTTCGGCGTAATGGTGATGCCTTTGACCAAAGCGGCGGCCTTGGTTTCCATTTCTGCCACCACCCGTTTGGCAGCTTCCTCGCTAGAGAACAGGCCCAGCGAGACGCTGTTGTCAGGCATGATCAAGACGTCCTTGACGTTGGCTTTTTTGAGATTTGCGATGAGGGCATCGGCGATTTTGCGCTCCCGCTGGACGGGAAGCGACACCGCAAAGCGGGTGAACTCGTCCAAGTTTTTCATGCTCACGCGATCACCAAGGTCCATGACACTGAACGCGGCCTGAGCACGCGGGGCATCCGCAGGCTTCACCGAAAACTGCAGGCAAGCCGCGCTGGTCAGCGTCTCAACCAGCTTTCTGGCTTCCAACGCCTCACGCTGCGCTTTGGCAGGTTCGGTGACGGAGAGCACTTTCATCGCGTCGCGATTGACTTCGGCAGGCATCCCTTCGCGCGGCTTGTTGGCGGTCAGATAGAGGTGTCCGGCGAAGGCCAGATTGGCGACCAGCAGCAGCAGGAAAATGAAGCGTGCCATGTTCGACTCTTAGTCGTTGGAAAAACCGAAACAGGCGATCAATCGAAGGCCCGCCACCGCAAGATGTCCGCGCATTGTAATTGTTGCGGCGAGCATTGGTGCAACCAATGCGACCCCCGCGGCAAATTCTGCGGCGCCACTCATCGCGCCAACCGCACTGAAATCTCCGCCGCCGTCAGTACTGTTCGCACACTTCCGCACTCGACAATCAGGCTGCCGTCCTCACCAATGTCGATGACTCGTGCCGCATAGCTACTCCCGGCCGCCAGTACATCGACCATGCGACCCTGATGCGCGTTGAGCGCGCGCCATTGATCGCGTAGTGGCGCAAATCCACCTTTCTGAAACTGATCGAGCAGTTCGACCAACTGCGTCAACACCGTGGCAAGCGATACGTTGCGATCGAGTGCGGGCGACCTGACAGGCGCATCAGCCGCGACTTCGGTGATATCCGTCACCGCCTGATCGATCCCCTCCTTTATTGCATCCGGCAGATTCACGTTCACGCCGATACCGATGACCGCGATCGTGGGGCCGAGCATATCGCCTTGCGTCTCGATCAAGATACCGCCGAGTTTTCGGTCATTGACGACGATATCGTTTGGCCACTTCAGTTGCGCGGCGATGCCTAACGACCGCAACGCATTGGCGACCGCGAGCCCGACCACTAACGAGAGCCCGCCGAGTGCCGCCGCACCGGCCTCGAAACGCCACAGCAGCGAAAACGTGAGTGACGCGCCGAGCGCGGATTGCCACACCCGGCCCCGTCGGCCGCGACCCGCCGTTTGCAATTCAGCCGCCAGGCAAGTGCCCGACAGCGCACCTGCTGCGGCCTGCTGCAGGAGCGCTGTGTTGGTGGAGTCAATCACATCGACCAAACGCAAATCGAGCCGCTGCTGGCTGCCGCCCATGCGGCGTCGGATCTCGTCAATGTCGAGAAATCCCAGCGGCTCGGCCAAACGATAACCACGACGCGTTAACGAAAAAATCGGTACGCCGAGTGCAGAAGCATCCTTGAGCGCGTCGGAAATAGCACTACGTGACACGCCGTGCTTGGCGGCGAGCTCGGTGCCCGAGGTGAAGTGTTCCGCTGACAACTCTCGCAGCAGCACAAACGTCAGCGGACGAACAGGCAACTTGTCCGTCACGACTGTTCAGACTTGCACGCTGCCACTTCCTCGGCGTAGGCGATACCGGCAATCACCGAATCGAGCAGCAGTCGAACGCGATTTGCCAGCTTGCTATTGGCGCGATAGTCGGCCGGCGCGATGAAATCTACGCGCCCTGCGTTGAGCAGACCCATGCAGGTTTGTTTGGTCTTCGGCGCTTTGGGGTTGTACACCGCCACCGCGTGCCCGCCGCTTTTCTTGGCCAGCGCCATCGACGGCACGTCGGTCATGCCGTCGCCCAGATAGATCATGTTGCCGAATGGAATGGGACGTTCTGCTTCGGGCATGTGCTCGTTGATCGATTCGGACAGTGCTTCTTTGCCTTTGTTGATACGAAACAAGAACTGGGTTTTGGAGGTGTCGGTAATCAGCAGTTTCGGAAAGGTGGCGATGCCGTACTGATTGAAGTGATATTCCGAGGCGTAAATCTGTTTGAAGTACTTGCGAATCGAGACGCCCTCCAGAATCTCTTTCTGCCCGGCCGAGATGATGTAGTGCTGCACGCGCGCACCGCCGCCGCTGCGTTGCCTCACGTACGCATCAATCTGCGGAAACCATGTTTCAACGCCGGGAAAGTACTTGATGCGTTTGGCCATGACCGCGAAGTCCTCACGCGTGACTTTCACATCGTCGTGCTTGTAGAGCTTCTCCATCATCAAGCGCATGTAGGTGAGCATCGGGTCGGAGCCCGTCTCACGTGCTTCTTTGTGTACCTGCGCCCAGAATTCCTCGGGTTCGATACCGATCTTCGGCAACACCGTATATTCCTGCATCGGCTGCGGCGACAGCGTGCCGTCAAAGTCATAGACGATGGCGATGGTGTTCTGGAAGAAGGTCTTTTTGCTCATGGGCTTAGGGCCCGTTCGTCATTAACCTGAACAATTGGCTCGCTGGAGTTGGGCGCACTGCGTCGTTGCGCCTCGCTTGTGTGGCTTGCCACACGGCACGCTCCGCGCCTCGCATTGCATCCCAATCCAGCGTCCAATTGTCCAAGTTAATTCCTTACGGACCCTTAGTTTATCGTGCGTCGTGAACCGCAAATGAAAAACGCCTCCGAAGAGGCGTTTTTGCTTTCTAAACCGTTGCATATTCATGCGGAATCAATCAGTCGGCGTAGATACCAGCCTTTTTGATGATCGGAGCCCACTTGGTAATTTCCGACGCCAACTGCGCGCGCAGTGCATCCGGTGTTTGACGAGTCAACGGCTCGGGTGCAGTTCCAAGGCTGGCAAAACGCTCAACCACGTCTTTGTCCTTCAGTGCGTCCTGCAATGCTTTGTTGACCTTGTCGGTGATGGCTTTTGGTGTCGCTTTCGGCGCCCACATGCCGTGCCAGACGCCGACGCTGAAGCCCTTCAAACCGGCTTCGTCTGCGGTCGGCAGGTTGGCCAGTGAGGCAACCCGCGCCTTCGATGTCACCGCGTAGGCCTTCACTTTCTCGCCCTTGATCTGGGATGTCGTGTTGGTCGACTGGTCACACATCATATCTACTTGGCCGCCCAGCAAATCGGTCATCGCCGGACCAGTGCCTTTGTAGGGGACGGTTAGCAAGTCGGTTTCAATGGTGCTCATGAACAACATGCCGCACAGGTGCGAGGCGGATCCGATACCCGCATTGGCGTAGGACACTTTGTCTTTGTTGGCTTTCAGATACGCGAGCAACTCTTTGAAGTCCTTCGGCGGAAAGTCTTTTTTCGCGATGATGGTCATCGGCACGTCGGTGATGAGGCCAATCGGCTCGAGGTCCTTGTTTGCATCATATTTCAGCGTGCGATAAAGCGATGGCGCGGTCGAGATGCCGATATGCATCAAGAGCAGTGTGTAGCCATCCGGGGCGGCGGCGACCGCACGGCCGACACCAATCGTGCCGCCAGCACCGGCCACGTTTTCAATGATGACCTGCTGGCCGAGGGATTTCGACATCACCTGTGCCACCGAGCGCGCAACGGTGTCGGTCGGACCACCTGCGGCGAACGGCACAATCATGGTGATCGGCTTGTCTGGATAGGCGGCTTGGACCAGGCCAACGGCCGCGCTGAATGCGAGCGTTGCTAGCGTAGCGGCAGATTTTCTGAGTGACATGTTTCCTCCGGATATTTGAGCGATTATTGTTGTAACTCCCGTGTAAGATTTTAGCTGAAGCGCTGCAATTTAGCCTGCAAAATCCGGCCGCTGAGAGCGGTCGCGGATGCTGCGACGCAACAAGTCTTGGCAAAAACACAAGTACTGGCGGGCGATTCCAAGCGATTTGCCTTGAAAACGCCCGCCAGTAGGGCACTTTTAGTATTAGTCCGTATGATTCAAATCCGCGCGCCGCCGGGGTGTGACAAACCCGTTGGAACTTGTTTGGCCCAGAGGACGCCCGTCCGTCAGCAGGATGAGGTCTGCTAACGTGCGGGCGTCACGCTCCGAGGTTTGACGTGCCGGTCTACTTCCAGGCGAGTACAAATTCTTCGCTAGGCGAGATGTGTTGGCTCGCCCACGACAGCCCCACGGTGCTGCCGCGCCGACGCTCAACACTGGCACCGACCGGCACTCGTTGCAAAGTCGGCGCGACCGCATCTTTCCATTCAACCCATACCGCACCAGCGGGCAATTGGATGGTGGGCTGATCGGTAGTCTCGTCGAAGTCATCCGGTGCGAGCACCAACCGCAATTGGCGACCGGCACCGCTTAATGCGACCGGCATCTGATATCGGTAGGTCACAACGACTGTGCCACCTTCAACGAGAGCAGTGATGGGCTCGCTTGAAAGTGACGTCACGTCGCCGCCCGTGTATGTGTAGGTACGAATGTCACCGTTCTCGAGCGGCGCTTCCGGGTCGTCATCGCGCGATGAATCGATCCACCGACCGATACGGCGGCCATGTTGCGCGTCGACCGTGAGACTAATGAACTGTGCGCCTTTAGGTAACAATGTATGGAACCATGGCCCGCTGCGAGCTTCACGCGTATCGTCACCGTCGTCATTGTCTTGTTGATACGCTGCCGGCACCGAAAACGTTTGTTGGACTTGCACTGTCGCGGCGTCGCCCTTGATCGACACGAACCACTCGCGCTCCATCGGCATCAGCGGCACCCCCTCACAGCCGTCGCCCACGTAAAGGCTGCCGGGAGTTGGCGTGATGGTGTCGTCATGCTCGACAACATCACCATCGGCAGTCTCGGCTGCCGGGTCCGCAAAAACTGCCGACGCCCCCGCCTCGCCTTCAAGAACAAACATGCTTTGGTGATCACTGCTTTTGACCCAACCCAGCTCGGCGGTACGAACCTGTGCCTCGCTGTTGCGGGATACCGCGAGCGTCACTGCGATCGCCAGCGCACTAAAGGCAATACCAGACGCCACTGCGTAGGCGAACAGCTTCAAGAAATCCTGCACCACAAATTGCAATCGATCAACAGGCGGCAGGGGTGAGTGTTGAAGTCTTTTCCAGAAAAAGCGCATGTCGATCTCCTTGGGCTGTCAAAAGGCACTATTGCCTCGCTGCAGATGATTTAGCGATCTGATTGAGGCGGCTTTCGGGTCCTTTTGGGTCCAATGCGGGCACCAGTCATGCGCAATCGTGGCAACTTTGTGGCGCTTGCGATTTGCGCCTCAATCCCCTCTAGGCGGCCTTGTTGGCTGCGGTATATTGGTTTCATTCCTTCCAACCCACACGCACCATGCAAAAGCGAATCGCGATCGTCGAAGATGACAACACCATCCGCGCCAATTACAGCGACGCACTCAAACGTCAGGGGTACGATGTCACCGGCTATGCCGATCGCGCGTCCGCGACGGCAGCCTTTCGTGCCGCACTTCCCGACCTCGCCATCATCGACATTGGCCTGGGAGATGAAATCGATGGCGGCTTTACGCTTTGCCGCGATCTCCGCAGTCTGTCCGCCGGGCTGCCGATCATCTTCTTGTCGGCGCGCGACAGCGACTTTGATATCGTTTCCGGCCTCCGACTCGGCGCAGACGACTACGTAACAAAAGATGTGTCGATGCCGCACCTCACTGCGCGTATCGCCGCATTGTTCCGACGGCTCGATGCACAGCGCGCACCAAGCCGCGCCGAGGATGTCCTGCATCGCGATGCCCTGCTACTCGACATCAACCGCTTGTCCGTCAACTGGAAACAGCAGGAAGTGGTGCTGACCGTGACCGAATTCTGGATGGTGCATGCATTGGTCAAATTCGTCGGCCATGTAAAGAACCGCGATCAGCTCATGCGCGAAGCTGAACTAACGGTGGACGACAATACCATCACGTCACACATGAAGCGTATTCGCAAGAAGTTCGAATTGGTCGATCCTGCCTTCGACGCCATTGAGACGGTTTACGGGATGGGCTATCGGTGGCGCGGATAGCGCTTTACAGCGCTAAGTTTCTTGCACAACTTTCTGACTTCCCCCTTTGGAAAAGAGCCTGTCCTGAGCTTGGCGAAAGAGGGACCGAGGGGGATTTTCGATTTTGCTTCTAATGATGTTTTCCGTACTTCAACAGTTTCAAATCCCTCCCAACCTCTCCTTCGCCAAGCTCAGGACAGGCTCTTTTTCGAAGGGAGGAG
>JAYVUH010000326.1:0-2899 GCA_043788115.1 Burkholderiales bacterium | reverse complement strand
CAGTCATCTCACCTTCAAGCACATCCTGTTGCCGATGTGGGTGTCGGCGTACCTCTTCAGCGGCAAGACCTACCGGTTTGTGGTCAATGGCCAGACGGGGGAAGTGGAGGGCGAGTCACCGAAATCGGGGTGGAAGATTTTCTTCTTGGTGATGGGGATATTGCTTTTATTGTTTTTGTTTTTAGTGTTTGGGTCTTCGCAGCGGTAGGCGGTATCTGGACGGGAGCCGATGCGTCGCCGCCGCGTGCGTCAGCTACAACCTCAAAACTGTCATCCCGGCGTAGGCCGGGATCCAAGTTTTTTCACACCTAGATACGATACTTATTCGCGACAACCAAAGAAAAGGCGACACCGAGTTCGCCGCCCTGCGGGTTCCTTGCGCTGCTCACAAGCGCGGGCCACTCGCAAAACTCGGGCTCGTGGTTGAAGCGTGGCAAATACTACTGGCGGTGCTCGTCCTCAAACATTGCTCGCGGACTTCCCCCGCGCTTGCTGCGCTGCTCAGCGGCTCTCACGGGGCGGCTCTTGCCCCGCGTCAGCGTAGACCATGAGTACAGACGCGGATGCGGTGTCACCTCCTTCGGTCCAGTAGTAGCGCCAGCCCTCTTCCTCAAAGCGTGCGGCTAGGCGTCCAATAAATTGCATGGCGAGTTGGATCGCCTGCCACGAATCAACCCCGTATATTTTCATTGACCGAGGCTCAATTACACCTAGCGACACCTCGACCGCCCAGTCGCCCCCTTCGCGTCGATGAGGAAGACCGACGCGAAGGATTAACTCGTGCCCCCTGCCTTGCGGATCTACTGCGTGCCACTTTCGCTCTGCGGCGCTCGGCGTTGGCTCATCCACGCTTAAACACCGCCAACGCACCACCCGCCGCCACAAACAAACTGCCCACGCCGCGATTAGTCCAGCGAATGTGATTTGGGTCCTTCAGCATACGCAGAATCGTGGATGCCAGCGCGGTGTAGCCAATCATCACCACCACGTCGCACACGATCATGGTGCCGCCGAGGATTGCGTACTGGATACCCATTGGCTTGGACGGGTCAATGAATTGCGGGAGCACGGCGGCAAGAAACAGAAGCCCCTTCGGATTGGTGAGATTCACCAGCATGCCTTGTTTGAAAATGCCCCACGGCGTGGTGTCGGCGAAGTTGGTTTGTGCAGCGATCCGTTCAAACGGGATCGGCTCCTCACGAAACTTCTGGATGCCTAAATAGACGAGGTAGGCCGCACCCAAGTACTTCATGATGTCGAAGGCTAGTGTGGACGCCACCAGCAGCGCGCCGAGTCCCAGCCAGATCGCGAAGACGTTTACCACGATTGCCGCTTGCAGTCCGGCTAGATTCCACATGCCACGCGCGAAGCCGTATTTCATGCCGGCCGACATTGCAGACAGTGCGCCGGGGCCGGGCGAGACGCAGATGATCATAGTGGCGATGAAGTAGGCAATCCAGACGCTGAGTTCCATGCGGCGCAAAAAATGAAAGTGATTGATAGATGCGGGTTTTCAGGCATTTTTGCTTGAAAACGCCCGCAGGATGGCGAGTTACCTACTTGCCTGCAACGTACTTCTGATTGCCTTCTACAGCGCGCTTGGCCATGCCATCAATCACACTCGGCGCAATCAGCTTCAACCACTGCCCAAGCTTGCCCTTGAGTGTCATCACCACTTCGCGTTTGCGTGATGCGATCGCATGAACCATGATCGACGCACATTCCTCGACGCTCATGACTTCATCCTTGTTAACGGGGTCAATCTTCGCGGCTTTGCCGTCGGCCCCGGTGGCGTTTTCACGAATGCCGGTGGCGACAAAGCCGGGGTAGATCATCGTCACACTCACACCACTGCCGCCAAGCTCGATGCGTAGCGAATCGAAAAATCCGCGCATGGCATGCTTACTCGCGGCATAAGCCGTGCGTGTGGGAACGCCGACCAGCCCGGTAAGGCTCGCGACACCGACGATGCGGCCACGACTCTTGGTCAAGTGCGGCAGCGCGTGATGGGTGCAATACACGGCGCCCATGAAATTCACCTGCATGATGCGTTCGACGATTCCCATATCCTTAATGTCAGCAAACTTCGCCCACATAGTCATGCCGGCGTTGAGCACGATCGTGTCGATGCCGCCGAATTCGGCGACGGTGAAATCCATGAGGTGTTTGCAGTCTTTCTCGTTGGCCACATCACAGGCAACCACTGCGGCCCTCGCGCCGAGCTCACGTACTCTGGCCGCAACGCGTTCAAGCTCATCCATACGGCGTGATGCCAGCACCAGATGGGCGCCTTGTTGGGCGAGTTGATAGGCGAGTTCTTCGCCGATGCCAGTCGAAGCGCCGGTGATGATGGTGACGTTGTTGGCAAGCGAGTGTGAAGTCGACATTGGGCTACCTGTTCCAGTTGGTGCGGCATTCTTTGCGTACCATGAGTTTAAGGCCGGACCAGTCGTCGTTGATGGCGCATACCTTCACATCAACCAGGTTCATCGGCAATACAACATCGCGAATGACGTCTTCGGTCAGGTCGTTGAAGAGTTTCGACGATTTCTTGGGCCAACTGATCCACAACGCGCCGTCGGCGGCGAGCTTGGCCGCGCACTGGCCGATTTGCTTTTTAAGCGTGGCGGTGTCGCGGCAAAACAAAATAGCGAGTGGTGTGTTGGCGATGAGCTTGTTGTTGATGGTGACCGCGATCGGCAGCGGCCCGAACAGGGCGCTGATGCCCGGCGCTGGATTAATCAATACGAGTGTGCCGCCGTCTTTCAGGCCGATCTTCTTGGGTAGTGAAGTACCTGAGTATCCAGCGACCATGGCTAGCTCTCGGTTTCGACGTCCGGAATATGGTTAAACGCAATCGCAAGGCGTCCGTGATCGAGCGCCTGATGTGCGCCGCCAA
>JAYVUH010000325.1:0-3414 GCA_043788115.1 Burkholderiales bacterium | reverse complement strand
TCGGCGCCGTATTGATAGACGTCGGTGCCGGTGCCGCCTTCGAGGTAGTCGTCGCCGCCGTTGCCTTGCAGATAGTCGGTGGAGGCGCCGCCGTAGAGACGGTCGGCTTGGCCGCTGCCGGTCATTGCGTCGGCGTTGTCGCCGCCAAACGCGTAGATTTGTTTCTCGCGCGCAGCGGGTGTGTTGGGCGTGCGTTCGATGATGCTCTTGCCACTGGCGGTATCGGAATATCGGCGCGGATCACTCAAATCCGAGAGGTACGTGGTCTCACGATTCGTGTCCGGTTGGATATCGTTCACGTTTACTTGCAACACGGCACGCAGCATCGCCGCGCGGTCGGTCAGGTATTCCGCCGTCATACCATTTGCATTCGCTCCAGTCGCGGGATTGAACAGTTCCAATTCGCCTTGGGTGTTGTGAAATTGCTCATAAACCCGTGTCGTTGCGGGCGCGGCTTCGATCACTGCGAAGGGATTCAGGTTGCGTAGTGCATATCGATAGGCCACGCCGACGTTGTCGCTTCGATTCGCCAGAATTTGAATATCGGTGGAACCAAACTGAGTCAACGATTCGATGGTGAATTTGCCCGAAAGGCTGTTGTCGCGGATGTAATTGTTCAGCAACGCGAGGTTTTTTTGGAAAGTCGCGCGACCGGTATAGATGATATTTCCGGATGTGTCTTTCTTGTCGTCGATCACAGCCCAGGTTGCACCGTCCAGGCTTGGCTTCATTTCCAGCCAGCCGCCGCTCGTCTTGTTGATATTCAATACCGCGCCTAGCGATTCGAGTACCGTCTCTAGCGTATCGCCTTCAGAATTGCCTTGCGTGTTGAATGCGGAGGACTGCTTCGAGTTGGTTGCGGCACCAAACAGGTTGCGTGCCGCCTCCAGCGTAAGGCCCGGATCGATCGTCTCCATGGACGCCATCAGGGAGAGCGAATCCTGAATCAACACCAGGCTGTGCGTGTCGGCGAAATCATTCAGGCCCGGGTTGTCGACCAGAAACTCGCCGCGCGTCAGCGCTACCGAGGCGACGAAGGTGCCGCGCACCAGCCGTTGATTTTCGATATAAACGGATTGCCGGGTTCCCCAGTGCAGTCCGCTGTTGGAGACCCATGACGGCCCAAGATTCCCGCTGTCGCTGCCAACGACTTCGACCATGTTGCCAAACCGAAGTGACGAATTGACAAAGATCGGATCGGTGGGAACCGTGTTTACGCCACCCGCGAGCGGAAAATTCGATGATGGCACCGTGTCACGTCCGGCGAGAAGCGCGGCAAGCTGGTATTGCATGGTGGCTTGCTCCCCAACTGGCGCCACTGTTTTGAACGCAAACGGCGCATTCAGTCCAAGCACCCGCGTGCGTTCGGCCAGAATTTTCGCCACTCTGGTTTGTGCCTGATTGGTAAAGCTTGAACGTTCTGCCACGCTCAACGCGGACCAGAAAACGTCAATGTTGGTCTTGGCCGTGTTGAACACTTGAAGCACATCTGTAAGGCGCGATCCATTGCGCAAATCGCCAGTGCCAGCGCCGTTGAAGGTGTAGGTGTTCTTGATGACATTTGATTCACCCGCCTCCCGCCGCAGAAGGTTGAATGCCGTCGCCAAATGTCCGCCCAACGAGTAGCCGGTGACGTTGACCTGCGCTCCGGTCGGTATCTTGCCGCTTTGCTTCAACTGCGCGTACCAAGTCTCCATCTCGCTGATCTGTCCGATGGCCCAGCCCAAGTCCTTGATTTCCAGTTCGTTGGTGGCTTTGCCATCGCGCACATCGTCGTCGATGAATTCGGTTGAGCGCAGACTCATTGTGAGTTCACCGGTGATGCGGTTTTTGAACAGCGTTCCGCTGAAACCGGTGCGGCTCGTCTGTCCGTCTTCTCCGGTTTGCTTCGTGTCGTTCCGGTACTGCGCCAGGACTTCGAATTCCTGTGCAAACTTGATCGCCTGCGGTTCGGTGAAGCGGCTCGCGTGAGTATTGCCTTCTTTCAGACGATCCAAAAGATCTTTCGGCGCCACTTGACTTATGTCGGTTTCACCCTGTTGAAGTAAAAACGCCTCAGCCGCCATCTGCATATTTGTAAAGTCGAGCAATTGCTTGATCTGATTATTCGCCATGTCATTTCTCCTCGTTGGATTTGAGTACGTTAAGAATAAAAATGCGATCATCGTACGTGCCGCTCTTGAGCGAAGGGCATGTCGAATTTGGCCCGCGCGCGGATAGCCAAGGAAGGCTGTTGCCCGGATCCGCGTTGAATCTGGTTTGGATCACGAATCCGATGCGCTCGGCCACCACGCTGTTGTCGGCAAGGTCGATGACCCGGAGCCGACTGCCTGCCACCCAGTATCGGCGGTCTCCGGGAGTGGAAATATCCTCCCAGGAAAGCCCGAAGCGGCTCACAAACTGCGGGATTTCTTCGATTGCGTCGCTCCGCATTTCGTCTTTCCGACGAGTTATTTTTTGCTTCACCGTTTTGCCACCTGACGTTTCCGTGTGCTCGATGAACTCCAAGCCATTGATTGTGCTGAAGGTTACTGGTGAGGGACCGAGAAGCGAGCTCGCCTTCGATAGATCACGACGCTCAGACGGCGAACCATTGCTATATGGATCACCATACCAATACTGATTTCGCAAATCCCACTCCGTCGCCGGCGGCAACGGCTTCACCACTAGCACACTCTTGACTCCGGTAAAGGTCTTGTAAATCTTCTCCCCAGACAACGTATCGCACTTGCTTTTCCAATACGCCCACGCTTCCCTTGAGAAGGCGTTGCGTTTGCTTTGCTCAATGGACTGCGTCACCGGCAAATAGCCGAACACGCACACCACAGGGAGCGCCCAAAGCGTTTTACCGCGCCAACCCTTGCCCTTCCAGAGCGCAAGAGCCAACAGCCCGATTGCAAACAGCCAATACAAAAATCCAATGCCGCGAAGCACACTCGCTATGCCAGTGAGTTCAAGCATGACTTGTCCTTGGCGAAAAATTGAATCTCGCCGATGCTCTAAACCCGTTGGTGGGTGCGACTTCCAGCCTTTCACCTATCGTAGATCGGCCACTGGAGCGGTTTTCCAGCCGATGGCATACCCTGTTTTGTCCTTGCTCACCCAGTGCGACCGTCGCCCGCGCAGGCTGTATCCGCTGCGCGGCGACTTCGCGGCTTCGCCGCAGGAGCGAGCAGCGGATCGGCTTGCGCGCTGCGATACATTCGCCCGTCTTGATATTGGGATCAGACCGAAATCTGTTGAAGTCGGCCAGCACGCCGGGGATGAGCGAGTTGTTGCTGGCACCTACGCGGTCGCCGCCGATATTCGTCCCGGTGGTGTTACCCCCGCCGCCTTCGATCAGGTCGTTGCCGCTGCCGGCTTGAATCAGGTCGCGCCCGGCGCCGCCTTCGATCCAGTCGGCTGCGGTGGCGC
>JAYVUH010000324.1:0-4606 GCA_043788115.1 Burkholderiales bacterium | reverse complement strand
TACGCTGCAAGGCGGCGATGGCGCGGATACGCTCGATGGCGGCGTGGGTTCGGACACCCTGGCCGGCGGGGCCGGGATCGATACCTACGTCCTCAGCGCAGAGGCGGGGGTGGACACGGTGATTGAAGCGGCGGGCGAGACCAGCTTGATCAACCTGCCGCAAGGCTATACGGCGAACCAGTTGGCCGGCTGGCGTGATGGCAATGATCTGCGGCTGTCGCTTGATGGGGCGGGCAGCGGGCTGCGGCTGCGGGATTACTACAGCGCCGGGCAGGGCGGGGGAGCAGGTGCTGGGCAGACCTGGCAGGTCAAAGAGACTGTGCGGGGGCATCGCAGCGCGCAAGCCGCCTCCGCCGCTCTCTCATACGGCATAGCCGCGAAATCGCTTCGCGGCGGAGACGGCCTGCGCGGACCGCGGCTTGACTCAAATCCTCGGAAGAACAGCCGTGGCTTCTTTGGTAACGTTACCGGGCGGGAACGTAAATTGAACTTCAAGTTTGCATCGATATCGCAGCATGCTCAAGTCAAAGCCCACCTTGATCCATCCGTACCTCACGCAGTACGCACGCCTGCTGTCTCTGATCGGCACGAGTGGCGTGGCGGGTCACAACACCCGCGAGCGGCGCGCGGCGATTGCCGACGAGATGAAACGGCTGCCCAGCAAGGAAGCATTTCGCAAGGTGTGCCTGTTCGACATCGCCGAATCGTGGCACCAGGACCGGCGCCCCGACGCCACGCGCAACGTCCACAACCGCAAGGAGCGATGGATCAAGGCCTATCGCGTATTCCACAAATATCACCCCAAGTCCCCCCATGCCATCCGCATCACATGGGCCGGCAGGGACGGCGTCTATGTGATTCATTTCGTCGACGCTCAGAGCGACACGGCGGCAGCGTGGGACAAGTGGCACACCAGGTCGCGCAAGCTGGGGATTCCGAACGAAGAAATCGAGCGGCTGCGGGTGGCATATGAGCGGGACGATGCGGCGGCTGCGGGTTGATGCAGGGCGGAGTGGAGAAAGATCAATGTATTTAAATACACAAAGGGATGTAAGGCGAGATGTAAAACGGTCTGTAAATCGGTCTGTAAGGTGGGCTTTGATGCAGCTTGTGATGTGCGATGGACTGGGAGAGGCGGCCTGCTTTGGGTTGACGTTGGGTTTGAGAGTTGTTTCCAGATGTCGGTTGAGCGGGTGTGGGTACACGAGGAGGTTTGTATGAAGAAATGCGGGATGTGCTGGTCGCGGGAGAGGTGCTCCTGGAGCCGGTTTACGACAATAAACGACCGGAGAGTGACTTCCGCCAACGATCTTGAGGAGATATTGTGAGCGGATTGATCTTTGGCATTGTTCAGATATTTTGGCTTCTGTATGCGTTGATCACCTTTGCGGCAGTCTCGAGGGCAGTCAAGGCTGAGACGCGCGATCACAAAAAATGGCAGGTTGGTCTGACCGTTTTGTTCTACTTCGCAATTGTTCCGGTCGGTTTGGGCGGATACAACTGGTACATCGAGTGGGACGCGCGCAAGCGCAACGAGGCGGTCAACGAAAGATTCACCAAACGTTGCAAGGAAGATGCGCGCGTCACGATCAAGCGGGTGGTCGAGAACGTTGATGGCGTGTTCATCATGAAGCCGCGCAAGGTCGCAACCGGAACCGACTTTCAGGATCAGTTCTGGATGGGGGATCCGTATGGGTACTCTGATTTTGAGGCAAAGCATCCAAGTGTTTTCCTGTCCTACGCCAGCTTTGGGCAGTACCGCTTCGTCGAGCTGCCGAATCCAGATTTTGGGAAAAAACCGGACGAACTGTCGATCATTCGGCTTGAGGGAAGAGATTTGGACAGTCACGGTGACTACCGAGAATCTGACAAGAAGGCAACGTCAAAGCGCGAAAGCCGATACGGTTTCGACTGGGACGACATTTCTACTCCGGAAGACCGTAAGTATTGGATCGCGGGAGGGCGATTGAGAATCATCGACCTGGCGACAAATGAAGTTATCGCAGAAAAAATCGGCTATTTGGTTGATCCGATGCAGGGAGGCAGAGTTGGAGGGGACACTTGGCGCTTTTCCAATCGAAATTCTTGCCCAGAGCAGTCCCAAGATGTCTTTAAAACCCGAGAATTTTTGTTTCGTGTATTGATTCCTACAAGGAGAGTTGAAAATGGCAAATAACCGTGTGACCGAATACCTGAAATATGCCAATCTTCAGATGGCATCCGAGGCTTTTCTAAACAACCTGTCGAGAACGAAAAACGGCCCAAGAGATTTGAGTATTACGAAGGATGCGTCTGGAGACATGTTCAATCGGTACGTGGCTGCGCTTGTCGAAGGCAATACCCACACAAGTGTTTTCACGCAAACCCAAGCCGCGCAATTCGCAGCAGATTGGGAAGTGGTTGCCCACAAAGACAACGCCCCGACGATCATCGGAAGCACCGGCTTCAGTGGCACGCTGTTTCGTGCCAAGCGTGCGGATGCTGCGCGCGGCATCGCGGCAGGCGAACTCGTAATGTCCTTTCGCTCAACCGAATTTCTCGACGATAACAGCCGCGACAACAAAGCGACGAACGATCTTGAAATCAAGGATCTGGGGTGGGCGTTCGGACAGATCAACGAAATGGAAGGCTGGTACGCCGATCTCAAGACGCAGGGATTGATTGGTGCTACAAAAGGCGTTCCGGCAGGAAAATTCAGCGTCACTGGCTATTCGTTGGGTGGTCACTTGGCAACCGCATTCAACATTTTGCGCCGTGAAGACGAAGCTGCCGGCATTCCCAATCCGGTTAGCAACAGCTACACGTTCAACGGCGCTGGCGTAGGTGGACTGAAGGCCGGCGTGAAGCTTGGCGATGCGCTTAACCGTTTTGCGGTCGACGTGTTGGCGGCGGCTCAGGGGGATGTGGGCACATTGGGATTGACCAACTCTTATGTAATTGACCAATTCAACAATGTTCGCAATCTGCAATTTATCGGCAACGGGCAGATTGATGCGGCTAATTTGAATGCGCTGTCCAACGCAAAACTCGCCCTTAGTTCCGGGTCTAGCGACGCCAATCTGGCGGCTCAGCGGGCAATTGTTATCAACGCGATAAATCGCGTGCAGAGTATCCTCGACGAAAAAGCGCGTGTAGATGGCTTGACCGGAATCTCATTTGCGGATGGCGCTAAACCCCCGCTGGGCTTGCAAGCCAACGTCGGCTACCAGTTGGCGGCGTTGCGAGCGGCAGAGTTGACCATTCCTTCTTCGATTCCCGCATACTCGCTGCTTCCCTCGCTGGGTGGGCAGCAATTTGGCGAAATCAAGCTGGGTGGCACCAATAACTTGCCGCTCGTGAAGACGTATCCGGGAAATCAAGCAGACCGATTTGCCAATATGTTTGAGGTCAACGGGCAAGACAACGGCAGTGGTGGCGCATCTTTCGTCTCATTTAGCGGCGCTCACTATGGCGTGGATGCGCCAGTATTTATCGAAGATCAACCACTGTACCGGGGCAATATCGTCGCGAACATGTTCAATCCGTTCGGCGGTGCATCACCTGCAGCGCCGACGCTGCTCGTCAATAATCCAGGCGCAAACGATTTCGGCGATACGCATAGCCTGTCATTGTTGGTCGATTCGTTAAGTTTGATGAGTCTGTTCGGCAAACTCGATACCAATGTAAATGAGGTGACGATGGCTGCGGTTTTTCGCACCGCGTCTAATCTAAAGGGGGTCTCCGCATTTTTGCGGCAAGGCTACGCCGAAGGTGACACGCTGGAAAACGTGTTGCAGTCTTTGGGCGATCTGGTTGGTGCCAGTAAGATGGATGACTGGAAGACCATGAACGCAAAAACCGACGGCAGCACGTGGTACGAAGTTAGTCCCACCGGTAGCAACGAAAACGGTGCCTACACGGGACGCGGTGTGTTTCAAGACAACATCGCGCTGGTTGCCAAAAAGATTGAGGATCAGAGTTTGGGCGGCAAATTCACTGTCATCGCGCTGCCGGTTGGTCAGGATTCAGCGATCACGGCAAACGCCGCCACTGCCGCCGCCGCGATTGACCTGCGTTATGCGCTCAAAAATCTACACGGCTTTACGCTGACCGGCGACGACTCGCTTTACAAGCCGTTCAACAAAAACGGTGAACTCGATATTTACGATCCGGCAAAAGGCACCGGAGAGTTGACGGCCGAATGGCTGGCCGACCGCGCCCGGTTTTTGAGTGCGAAGATTCAGATGAATTCGCAGAACAAGTTTTACGCCGATGCAGCAGGCAACACCAACTTTCTGTTCCGTGATGCGGACATCGCGGGCAAACCTTTTGAGATTGACGCATTCACCACGGCGCAGGGAATCGGCGTGGGATCGACGGTCGCGATTCAGCAGAGCGCGCTGGTTTTCGACACGGTGGAGAAAATTCGTGCAGATATTCGCGAAACGATCATCCAAAGTGATCATCAAAAAATTCTGTTCGGTTCTGACAAATCCGATGCCCTGACTGGCGCCAATCTGACAGACCATCTCTACGGCGGCGCCTCCACCGACTATCTGCAAGGCAACGGCGGCGACGACTACCTCGAAGGCGGCACCGGCACCGACGTCTATCAATACGGCGCCGA
>JAYVUH010000323.1:0-5242 GCA_043788115.1 Burkholderiales bacterium | reverse complement strand
GCCGACGTGGTGCTCGATCTGCATTGCGACAGCGAGGCACTGATGCACCTTTATGCCGGTAGTCCGTTATGGGATCGGGTTGAGCCGCTGGCACGCTATCTGGGCGCGGCCGCTACATTGCTCGAGACCGTGTCGGGGGAACATCCGTTTGACGAGGCGTGCTCGCGAACATGGTGGCTGCTGCGCGAGCGTTTCCCCACCTTTCCGATTCCGCTTGGCTGCGTGTCGGTGACGGTCGAACTGCGCGGCGCAACCGACGTTTCTGCGGCCAAGGCCATGGACGATGCGAATGCCATCATCGCCTATCTGACGCAGCAAGGTTTCATCAACGGCGTAGCACCACCACTACCACCGCTGCTTAACGATGCCACACCGCTGGCGGGCTCAGAGGCGATCGAGACGCCGGTCTCAGGCGTGGTCGATTATTTGCGTGAGCTTGGCGATGTGATACGCGCAGGCGACACGGTGGCAAACGTCATTGATCCGATTACTGGCCAAGTTACCGCGCTCAAGGCGACCACTGAGGGTGTGCTGTATGCGCGCAATTCGCAGCGCTTTGTCCACACGGGAATGCGTCTATGCAAAATTGCCGGCAAGGTTCCGTTCCGGACCGGCAACCTTCTTAGTGCGCGATAGGCGTCGTCCATGAGCACCCAGGACAAGCTTCGCGTGGAGGGGGTCATCAAGCGCTTTGGTACCAATGAGGTGCTCAAGGGGGTGTCGCTGGCCGCCAATGCGGGTGACGTGATCAGCATCATCGGGTCGTCCGGTTCTGGCAAGAGCACGTGGTTGCGCTGCATGAATCTACTCGAACAGCCCCACGAGGGATCGATATCGCTCAACGGTGAGGCGCTTGCCCTGAAGCGCGATCGCGATGGCACCCTGACCGCCGCCGACCCTAAGGCGCTAGAGCGTTTTCGTGCGCGCCTCTCGATGGTGTTTCAGCATTTTAATTTGTGGTCGCATATGACAGTTATCGAGAATGTCGTCGAAGCGCCGACCCAAGTGTTGGGCCTGACCCGTGCGGAGGCGCTGGAACGCGCAGAACGTTACCTCAATCGCGTCGGCGTCTGGCATCGCAAGGATTTTTATCCCGCGCACCTTTCCGGCGGCGAAGCGCAGCGTGTGGCCATCGCACGGGCGCTGGCGATGGAGCCGGATGTGATGTTGTTTGACGAGCCGACTTCGGCACTCGATCCCGAACTGGTTGGCGAAGTGTTGCGCGTTATGCGCGACCTCGCAGGCGAGGGCCGCACCATGGTCGTGGTCACCCACGAAATGGGTTTTGCGCGGGAGGTGTCCAACCGCGTCGTGTTCTTGCACAAAGGGCGCATCGAAGAAGAAGGCGACCCGCGCGTGGTGCTGAGTCAACCCAAGAGCGAACGGCTGCAGCAGTTCCTCTCGGGTAGCCTAAAATAGGGCGGCCGCTCCCGGCCCCGGAGGTTAGAAGCCGGGGAACAAAACACCAGCAAAGACGGGCGTCTACAGCCGATTGTGCTTGGAAACGTCCGTCCTTGCTAGAGTTTGAAATGCCGCGCTGAACAATTCTTGTTGGTCACTCTTGCACGTCGTCGCGCCAATCGCGCCGGGTTGCAGCCCACTCATGCCATGAACCGCTCGACGTTTCGACACATCGGCTTCATTCTGCTGCCGCGATTCTCGCTGGCGGCCTTGGGCAGCGCGCTCGGCATCATTGAAGCCGTCAACGATGTATCGGGCGAAAAGAAGCTTGTCGTACAAGTGCTCGCCGAAACACGCTCAGCAGCGGGTGCTGCTCAATCGTCCAGCGCGGAAGTGGCGAGTGCGAGCCAGATAAGCGTTCTCACCAGCGCGGACGGCTTCGATATGAGCGGGCTGGATGTGTTGTTTGTCGTTGGTGACGCGCCATTACCCGAGGTCGGGCACGAGGGTTTGCTGTCCAAGTTGACCGCCGCTGCTGCCTCAGGTGTATCGCTGGGCGGCATCGGCACGGGGGCATGGGTGCTGGCGCGGGCCGGCTTGCTGGACGGCTATCGAGCCACCATTCACTGGCCTTACACGTCTTTGCTCGCCGAACGCTTTCCGAACGTTGTAGTTTCCTCACATGTATTTGAGATCGACCGTAACCGCTTTACCGCCGCCGGCGGACAGGCCGCGCAAGATTTGATGTTGGCGTTGACGACATCGAGGCTCGGCGCAGAGCTGACCGCCGAGGTGATGGATCAGCTTGGAATCGAGCGTGCACGCGCGGCTGATGAACGTCAACGCGTGCCACTGTCCGCGCGCATCGGCGGCGGGCAGCCAAAACTCACGGAAGCGGTGTCGCTGATGGAGGCGAACGTCGAAGAGCCGTTGCCGACCGAGGAAATCGCGCGGCTGGTTGGCGTTTCAAGACGACAGCTCGAACGACTGTTCAAGCAGCATCTCGACAGCCTGCCGTCGCGCTATTACCTCGAGATGCGGCTCACACGGGCGCGACAGTTGTTGCGCGAGACCAGTCAGTCGATTTTGCAGATCGGATTGTCGTGTGGGTTTTCCTCGGGCCCGCACTTTTCCAGCGCATACCGTGCGCACTTTGCTCTGACACCCCGCGATGAGCGCAGCAAACGGCTCTCCGCGCTGGCGCTGGCGGGGGATACCGCGGGGAATACAGCAGGGAATAGAGCAGGGAATAGAGCAGGGAATACAGCGGGTACCGACGCAGGAGCCCCCAAAAACGTGAACGGCACAGACGGAAAATGAGAATTCTTGTGACTAATGCAAGTCTTGGTCGCATTTGCGATATACCGGAATTCGCCCACCGACCTAAAATAGCGTGTTCGCGTTGCCAACGACCATCCGCCATTGGTTTGCAGCGCACCGCTTGCAACGAAGAAAACCATCAGTAATGAACGTGAATCTGGAGATCAACATGACACCAACCCGCGCCAATTTCGACCAAGTCATGGTGCCCAACTACGCGCCCGCCGGGTTCATACCGGTTCGAGGTCATGGCTCAAGAGTATGGGATCAGTCCGGACGCGAATACGTTGATTTCGCCGGTGGCATCGCCGTCTCCGCGGTTGGGCACACACATCCAAAGGTCGTTGCCGCGCTCAAAGATCAGGCCGACAAGCTGTGGCATGTGGCCAACGTAATGACCAATGAGCCGGCCATCCGGCTTGCGCAAAAATTGGTGGCACATACGTTCGCCGAGCGCGTTTTCTTCGCCAACTCGGGGGCGGAAGCCAACGAAGCGGCACTAAAGCTTGCCCGCAAGTATGCGAGTGACAACTTTCCGCACAACCGTAAAGACAATAAGTGTGTGGGTTGCACGATGGTGGGTTGCAGTTGCGCGACCGACAAGTTCGAAATCATCGCTTTCGAGAACAGTTTTCACGGCCGCACATTGTTTACGGTGAGCGTCGGCGGTCAGCCAAAGTACACGCAGGGATTCGGTCCGCTACCGCAGGGCATTCGTCATCTGCCGTTCAACGATATCGCCGCTGCAGAAGCGGCCATCTCAGATAAGACCTGTGCGGTGATTGTCGAGCCGATTCAGGGCGAGGGTGGCGTGACGGCGGCCAAGCGCGAATTCTTGCAGCGACTGCGCGAACTGTGCGACAAGCACAGTGCGTTGCTGATTTTTGACGAAGTACAGTGTGGCGCCGGGCGCACAGGAGAACTCTTTGCGTACACAAAATTTGGTGTAACGCCCGACATCCTGTCATCGGCCAAAGGGCTGGGAGGTGGATTCCCGATCGGCGCCATGCTCACCACCGACAAGATTGCCAAGAGTTTTGGCGTTGGCGCGCACGGTAGCACCTACGGCGGCAACCCGCTCGCCTGTGCGGTTGCCGAGGCCGTGCTCGATATCGTTGCGGCGCCGGAAACATTGGCCGGCGTTGTGAAGAGCAACAAGTTGTTTGTTGACGCGCTCAACGCGCTCAATGCCAAGCACCATGTCTTCCGACAGGTTCGCGGTGATGGCTTGTTGATCGGCTGCGAACTGGCGTCGGCTTACGAAGGGCGCGGCAAGGATTTGGTCAAGGCGGCCGAAGTTGAGGGATTGCTGTTGTTGATCGCCGGGCCGAATGTCATGCGTCTGGCTCCATCGCTTCTGATTACCGCAGAAGACATACGCGAAGGCATGGCCAGGTTTGACGCGGCCGTGGCCAAGTTCGTGGCGGCCCCACCGGTGCCGCAAGCCGCCGCCACTGCCGTGGCGACGGCAGCCTAGGCCAATCATGTTTGTTCTCCGCCCCGCCGAGTTGATTGACTTGCCGCAGATCGAATCGATCGCGGCTAAGAGCGCCATCGGCATCACCTCGCTGCCGCCGGATCGTGATCGGTTGATCGAAAAAATCACCAACTCGCGCTACGCGTTTACCGATGAAGTGGAGATTCCCGGCGAGGAAAGCTATTTTTTCGTGCTCGAAAATGCGGCGACCGGGGAGATCGTTGGTACCAGTGGCATCGCGGCAGCGGCTGGCTTTCATGATCGCTTCTACTCCTATCGCAACGAGATCATCGTGCATGCTTCGCAGGAGTTGAAGGTCAGCAACCGCATTCATGCCTTGCACCTTTGTCATGACTTGACGGGCTTTTCATTGCTGACCTCGTTCTACATCGACCCGAGCTTCGCCGATAGTGACTTGCCGCAGTTGCTCTCGCGCGCAAGGCTGCTGTATGTGGCGGAGCATCGCGGTCGGTTTGCCGACAAACTTGCGGCTGAGAATCCCGGCGTGTGTGACGCCGACGGCCGCTCGCCGTTCTGGGATGCCGTCGGCAGGCGTTTTTTCAATATGGACTACCCGCAAGCTGAGCAGCTGTCTGGTGGACGCAGCAAGACCTTTATCGCCGAGCTGATGCCGCAGTACCCGATCTATGTGCCGCTCTTGCCAGCGGCGGCCAAGCTCGCCATCGGCCAGTTGCATCCCGACGGTGAGTTACCTTTCTCGATCCTGATGGACGAGGGCTTCGAAGCCGACACCTACGTTGATATTTTCGACGGCGGGCCGACCGTCGAAGCGCGTGTTGAGACTTTGCGCACGGTCCGCTTGCAACGCCGCCTAAGCTTGCGCTCGGACATGGCCGGGGCATCTGAGGCAATCGAGGCCGGTACCGCAGTGTTGTCGATCATCGCCAATATCAAATCCGAAGGTTTCCGAGCAACGATCGCACCGGCAGTGTTCGGCATGGGTGCCGATGGCGCGCACGTCAGTTTCACGCGCGAGACAGCCCTGCTCATTAATGTTGACGACGGCGACGCGGTGCGTGTGGT
>JAYVUH010000322.1:0-3314 GCA_043788115.1 Burkholderiales bacterium | reverse complement strand
GTCTGAACTAGGCCCGATCGCCAAGCAGCGCATGGGTCAAGATGCGCGCATGCTAGACGCGTTCATTTCCAAGAGTTTCGATGTCTACGGCAAGAACGTGCGAGTACGTGCCGGTAATCAAGTGATCTCTTGGGGTGAATCGACTTTTATCACCAATAGCATCAACTCGATCAATGCGGTTGATCTAGTGAAGCTGCGCACGCCAGGCTCTGAGATTAAAGAAGCGTTCCTGCCGACCACTAGCGTCTGGGGTTCGCTCGAACTCACCAAGAACGCCAGCATGGAAGCGTTTGTGCAGTTCAATCACGACAAGACCAAGCTTGATCCGCGCGGCTCTTACTGGAGCAACAACGATTTCGCCTCGGACGATGCCACGCATGTCATCGTTGGCTTTGGTCGTCGCACCGATTTGACCGGCCGTACGCCGTTGAACCTGATTCCGCCGACGACTCCGGGCGCTGGCCCGGTGGCGGCCGCGCTT
Source organism: Burkholderiales bacterium (assembly GCA_043788115.1). Taxonomy (GTDB): domain Bacteria; phylum Pseudomonadota; class Gammaproteobacteria; order Burkholderiales; family Usitatibacteraceae; genus UKL13-2. Next base: position 2,833 of record JAYVUH010000322.1, on the reverse strand, counting down.
TACGGTCCGTTCAACCCTGCGGCACAGGCTTGGGCGCCGCGTGCTGCTGATCGTGCACCATCCGACAGCGGCCAGTATGGCGTTGCACTTCGCTATCTGGCGCCGGCATTCAACAACACCGAATTCGGCCTCTATTACCTGAACTATCACAGCCGCATTCCATTGTTCTCCGGTATCAAAGGAACCGCAACGTCGGTCTTGACCGGCGGTCCACTTGCAACCGCGGTCAATCAAACGGGTACCGCGACGTACTTTGCCGAGTATCCAGAAAACATCCGTCTGTACGGCTTAAGCTTCAACACGCAGGGACCTGCCGGTATCGCGCTGCAAGGTGAATTCTCGTTCCGCCCCAACCAGCCGATCCAGTATTCGACACCGGAATTACTGTTGGCTGCACTTGGCGTACCGAATCTGATCACCGGGTTCCAGTTCATTCCGGGCACCGCGAGTGCGGCGAACCCGTTTGGCGTTGCGGCCTCAGGATTGGTACCAAACGGCACATTCCAACGCGGTTGGGATCGTACCAAGATGAGCCAGTTCCAGATGACCGGCACCAAGTCTATTCCTTCAATCTTCGGCGCTGAGCAGTTGGTGATGGTTGGTGAGTTCGGGTATACCAAGTACAACGGCCTGCGTCAGGATGTGAAGTACAACGGTCCCGCCGTATTCCTGCCTGCGACCCTTCAAGGCGCATTGGTCTCCGGCGCTGGCTCAGCCGGTTCGGTGCAAACCGAAGGCTTTATCACCGAAACGTCATACGGTTATCGCTTGGTCGGCAGACTTGAGTACGCTAATGCGTTCATGGGTGCCAACTTCGCGCCTCGCATCGCGTTTAACCACGACGTCAAAGGGGTATCGCAGACGTTCAACCAAGGTGTGAGATCGCTTTCCATCGGTGGAAACGTTGATTACCAGCGCAAATTCACGGTTGACCTTTCGTATACCGCCTATTCCGGTGGTCGTACCTATTGTGGTACCGACGTCGTTGCTACGCCAGCATTGAACCCGGCGGCTCAGGCTGTCACGGGTGCGCAGATCGCCGTGCAGGGTGCTAACTACTGCTCCTCGGCGAACCCGATTAAGGATCGCGATTTCGTCTCGCTGGTGGTGTCTTACTCGTTCTAATCGTATGAAGCTACCGATCTTGCGTCAGGCAGGATCGGTAGCCTCCCTACAATCCGCATCGACGGGTCGAGGGCAATGAAAGTTTTAAACCAATAATTCTGGAGGATGATGATGAAAGCGAAACGACTCGCGGTATTTCTGTCGGCGAGCTTGGGTGTGATGGCAGGAGCGTTGTTGAGCTCGGCCGCCTACGCGCAACTCTCTGCTGCCGATGTTGCCAAGCTTGGCACAACACTGACCCCGATGGGTGCGGACAAGGGTGCTAACGCTGCCGGAACGATCCCCGCATGGGACGGCGGCATTACCAAGGTGCCAGCCGGCGTAACGTTCAAGGCGTCGGGCTACTATCCGGATCCGTTTCCGACCGACAAGCCGTTGTTTACCATTAATGCCGCCAACATGGACAAGTACAAAGACAACTTGTCAGCCGGCCAGATGGCGATGATGAAGCAGTACCCCAACTATAAGTTGCCGGTGTTTCAGTCGCGTCGTACCGCCGCCTATCCAGAAGGCCATTACAAAGAAACGAAAGAATGCGCGGCCAAGGCCAAGCTTTCAACGGGTGGCAACGGTGTCAGCGGTTGTACAGGCGGTACGCCATTCCCAATTCCAAAGAATGGATTGGAAGCGATTTGGAACCAACAGCTCCATTACAAGGGCGACACCTTCGCGCAACATTGGGCGCAAGCAGCCGTGACCGCATCGGGTGACTACGCACTAGTGAAGTTTGAGTACGAGTACGACCTTGCCTACGGCAATTTGAGCAAAACGCCCGCGCAGCGCGAACCGAACTTGATCTTGAACTATCTGCAAGAGGTCACGGCACCAGCACGTCTGGCTGGACAAATCTTGTTGGTTAAAGATACGGTTGACCAAGCCAAAGAGCCGCGTTCTGCGTGGACCTACAACCCAGGTCAACGTCGCGTGCGTCTGGCACCTAACGTCGCCTATGACAACCCAGGCACGGCGGCTGACGGCCTGCGTACCAACGATGACTTTGGTATGTACAACGGTGCAACCGATCGTTACGACTGGACGCTGGTGGGTAAGAAAGAAGTGTACATTCCGTACAACTCATATCGCATGACTGATCCTAAGGTGAAGTACGCCGATCTACTCAAGGCTGGCCATGTAAACCAAGATTTGACGCGCTACGAATTGCACCGCGTTTGGGTGGTTGACGCCAAGCTGAAAGCCGGCACCTCACACATCTACTCGCGTCGTACGTTCTACATCGACGAAGACAGCTGGAACGTGATTCTGGTCGACAAGTACGACGGTCGTGGTCAGCTGTGGCGCTTTGCCGAACTGCACAGTGAAAACTGGTACAACGTGCCGATGTGGTTTGGCACCATTGAAGTCCATCATGACCTGCAGTCGCGCCGCTACATCGCGATGGGCCTGCGCTCGGAGGAGTCGAAGATTTTCGAGCCGATCAAGCGCACTGCCTCGGACTACACGCCACAATCGTTGCGTGGCCAAGGCACCCGATAGATTTAATACGGCCAACGTCGTAATGTGGTGCTCTATTCGGGGACAACCTTATGTTGTCCCCGAATCGTTTTTGGCGTAGTGTGAATAGCCTTATTCAATTTCTAATTCATTGGGCCATTAATGATTCAAATTCAACACCAGTAGCCTGCAAGAAGCGCAGCGTATTGCAGGGCGGTCACCACACAAGCACCGTCCCGCATTGCGCTACGCTCCA
>JAYVUH010000321.1:0-2128 GCA_043788115.1 Burkholderiales bacterium | reverse complement strand
GCCCGTCAATCCTAGAGTTTTAACTATGGAATATTCTGAAATCCTGTTGGCCAATCCGCGTGGCTTTTGTGCCGGCGTGGATCGCGCGATTGAAATTGTTGAACGCGCATTGCAATTGCACGGCGCACCCATTTATGTGCGGCACGAGATCGTGCACAACAAATACGTCGTGGAAGATTTGCGTAGTAGGGGTGCGGTTTTCATCGAGGACCTTGCCGAAGTGCCGCCTGGCGCGACGCTCGTCTTCAGTGCCCACGGCGTTTCCCAAGCCATACGTCGCGAAGCGCAGCAGCGCGGTTTTCATGTCTTCGACGCCACCTGCCCGCTGGTTAAAAAAGTGCATGTGGAAGTCGCCAAACGTCGTAACGAAGGCTTCGAAATCGTCATGATCGGGCACCAAGGGCACCCTGAGGTCGAGGGCACTCTGGGTCAGGCCGAAACAGGCATGCACCTCGTGGAGTCGGTCGATGACGTCGCCAAACTTGATATCGCGCATGCGCCAAAACTCACCTACGTCAGCCAGACGACCTTATCGGTTGACGACACCCAGCTCGTGATCAATGCGCTCAAGACGCGTTTCCCGCACATCATCGGGCCCAAACAAGACGATATCTGCTACGCGACGCAAAACCGGCAGGACGCGGTGAAATTCATGGCGCCGCAAGTCGAGGTGGTGATTGTGGTGGGTTCGCGCACTAGCTCCAACACTAACCGTTTGCGCGAACTCGCAGAACTGCTCGGGTGCGACACCTACCAGGTTGATAGTGCCGCCGGGCTCCAGCCGACTTGGATTGCCGGCAAGAAGCGAATTGGCGTCACCTCGGGGGCTTCCGCGCCGGAGCTTTTGGTGAGCGAGGTCATCGCCAAACTGAAGTCGCTAGGCGCTTTGAGCGTGCGGGAACTCGACGGCATCACGGAGACGATCACCTTTCCGCTACCGCATGGACTAAAGTCGGCAAGCTAAGTTGTTCAAGCAGGTGTCGTGGCAAGGTCCGCCGCTGATAACGTAAGCGAAGCCGCTCATCGGTCAACGTTGTCAGTTAATCGGTGTCAGCTTAACGTGTCGTAGGAATCCAAAAAAATGGTGACCTTTCGACGTTATTGTTGCAAAGTTACCCATCCAGCCGATGCTAGCGAGCGTTTGAGCCTTTTGCGAGGGCAGGATCAAAAATTGGGAGCCAAAGTGATGAAAGCTATGACCAAAAAACATCGAGTGTTCGGTTTTACGTTGATCGAGCTCATGATCGTTGTCGCGATCGTGGGGATCCTGTCCGCGATTGCGGTGCCTCAATATCAAGGCTACGTCCAGAAAGGCAGGCGGGCGGCAGCGCAAGCATTTCTGCTGCAGGTGGCGCAACGTGAGCAGCAATATTTCCTCGACAACCGCACATACGCGCCAAGCTTGACAGACCTTAATGTGTCGATGACAAGTGATGTTTCGCCGTACTACCAAATAGTTGATATCACGACCGGGGCGGCCCCACCGACCTTCCGAATTGAAATCAAGCCGATCGGTTCCCAAGTTAGCAACAACGAGCCAAATTTGGCAATCGACGCGGCGGGCATCCGCACGCCGACCGGCACGGCTTACGGAGCCTGGTAGGCCGTGTGCTTCCCCGCCCCCCGCTTCGCCCTCGCCGTTGTCTCCGTCCCGGTCCCATCCCGCGTCGACCGCCGCCGCACATCACAGCTTGGCGTGACCATGGTCGAAGTGGTGATTGTGGTGGCGATCATGGGCGTACTTGCGGCAATGGCGGTTCCGTCCTTCTTGGAATTCACCCGCAACCAACGTATTCGCGCTGCCGCGTCGGACTTGCATATTTCATTGATGCGCGCCCGGAGCGAAGCGATTAAACGAAATGCGAATGTTTCCATTCGGCCGACGTCGACATCCAATTGGGGGCTGGGATGGTCGATTCCGGATCCAGAGGGCAGCACCACCGCGCTTGATAACTGGTCAAGTTACGCGGGCGTGAGCGCCACCGGGCCGACATTGGTCACTTATCTTAGTTCGGGCCGCATTGGTGGAGCAACCCCACCGTCGTTTGAAGTTTCGGCAACAGGTTCTAGCGTCAAACGCTGTGTCAGCGTTGATCTTAGCGGCAGGCCCACCACGACTGCGACAGCA
>JAYVUH010000320.1:0-6150 GCA_043788115.1 Burkholderiales bacterium | reverse complement strand
GCTTATGCTAGCGCAGCTTGCTTTAGTGGTGATGTCGAGTTCACGCTTGGGGCATCCGGCCATATCGCAGGCGTGGTGAATCCCGCGTCAAAGAACAAGCGCAGCTTCTGGCAGCAACGTTCAATGTCGTCGAATCTCGACGCAGCAGCCGATCAATGGCTTGGAAAAGCCGAGGAAATTCCCGGTAGCTGGTGGGTGAAATGGAGCGATTGGCTTGAACAGTTTGGTGGCCGCAAGATTGCGGCGCCCGCGCGTCTGGGCAGTTCCGCGTTCCCGCCGACTGAGCCCGCCCCAGGGCGTTATGTACTGGATAAAATCGCCTGAAACGCGCCGGTGACATGTTGCACTGCGGTCTTGCAGCGACGCAAAAAAAAGTAAACTCAGCGTGCAAACAACAATAACGCCCCCGTCCTGCGGGGGCTTCAATACGAGGAGAGAAACGATGCCGACAACACAAAGAAATGCACTTGTAACAGGTGGCATGGGGGGGCTGGGTGAGGCGATTTGCATGAAGCTCGCGCGCATGGGCATCAAGGTCATTGTCACCTATTCGCCATCAAACACCAAAGCGCCAGAGTGGCTCAAGGACATGGCCGCGCGCGACTGTCACTTCCACGCCTATGCGGTCGATGTGTCAGATTTCGATTCCTGCGCGGCAGCGATCACAAAGATCCAGGGGGAGGTCGGCCCGATCGATATCCTCATCAACAACGCCGGTATAACGCGTGACATGACGTTCAAGAAAATGACCAAGGTCGATTGGGATGCAGTCATTGGCACCAACCTGGATAGCGTGTTCAATATGACCAAGCCGGTGGTTGACGGTATGGTGGAACGCGGCTGGGGCAGAGTCATCAACGTTTCGTCGGTCAACGGGCAGAAGGGCGCCTTCGGCCAGACCAACTATTCCGCCGCCAAGGCAGGTATGCACGGCTTCACCAAAGCGCTCGCGCTTGAAGTTGCCAAGAAGGGCGTCACCGTAAACACGATCTCGCCCGGCTACATAGGTACCAAGATGGTGATGGCAATTCCGGAAGACGTGCTCAATTCAAAAATTGTTCCGCAAATTCCGGTGGGCCGCCTCGGCAAACCCGAAGAAGTCGCCGGCCTGTGCGCCTATCTGGCCTCGGATGAGGCGGCGTTCATTACTGGTGCCAATATCGCCATCAACGGCGGTCAGCACATGCAGTAGTACGACTCACCCGCCGCGCCTTGCTTCGACGCGGCGACCGGTGCGTCGATTTGCATGGCCCGTTATTGGTAGAGGTGAACCCCACCGTTTACCGACAGGTTGGTGCCGGTGATGTAACTTGACTGCTCGCTCGCCAGAAAAGCGACGGCATTGGCAATGTCCTCGGGAAGCCCCATTCGCTCGGTGGGAATCGTAGCGGTTACCGCATTTCGCGCGGCTTCCGGCATTGCCTGCGTCATCGGTGTGTCGATGAAGCCAGGAGAGACGGCATTGACGGTGATGCCCTTGCGCGCGACTTCCAGCGCCAACGCTTTGGTGAAGCCGAGGATGCCGGCCTTGGCGGCGGAGTAGTTGGTCTGGCCGAATGCGCCTTTCACCCCGTTCACACTCGAAATGTTGATGATGCGGCCCCACTCCTTGGCCACCATGCCCTCAATCACCTGTTTGGTAACGTTGAAGGCGCTATCGAGGTTGGTCGACATCACGGCGCGCCACTGGTCCAACGACATCTTGCGAAAACTGGCGTCGCGCGTGATGCCGGCACAGTTCACCAGAATATCGATCGGTCCGTGGTCTGCAAGAATCGACGCCACCATTGCCTCAGCGGCGGAAAAATCGCTGACGTCGGCCACGATAGATGCGTACTGATTAGCGTCGAAGCCGGCCGCCTGCATGGCGTCGTGCCAGACAACTTCCGATCCCGGAACGATGTAGTTGGCGATGACCTTGATGCCGTCTGCGGCTAAACGCTGGGAGATTCCCGTGCCAATGCCACCCACACCGCCTGTGATCAATGCGATTTTTTGTTTCATCTTGTTCTCGTTGTTTTGTGTGTGCGAAATTCTATCCGCCGTCGCGCCAAACGGCACCCACGCTACAAAGAAAAAACCCCAAGGACTTGCGGCCTTGGGGTGAATCCTTAACGTAGGTCAAGGAGGAGGAGACATGTGCCGCGCATGCAGTTTGGTGCGCGGCAAACCAAAATTACTTGCGCTTTGTCGCAGGCTTGGTGGCTTTTTCTGCGGTTTCGGTCGCGGTCTTGAACGCTGTGTCGGCGAACGCGGTTGCTTGCTTGGCTGCCTTGGTGAAGCTGTCCGTTGCTGATGCGCTAGCAGCCAAACCGGTCTTCATCGCGGTCACAAACACGTCCGAACCTGCTGGAGCGGCTTTGGAAACCTTATCGAGAGTATCAACCATCGACTTTTGAAACAGGTTCACACGTTCTTCAACCAGCGACGTGTATTGCGCTTGCGCTGCGGTGGCGATTTCATAGAAATTCTTGGAGTAGCCCATTGCGAACTCGAGCCCGGTTTCAGCGGCTTTGGTTTGCAAGGCGTTCAGTTCTTGCACGTCCTTGACGGTGGCGGCGGCTTTGGCGTTCTTCGCGGTCACGTCGAAGCTGACTTTGGTCGCTTCGAAGTTAAGGCCGAAGAAGCGCTCGGTGCTACCAACACCGACCGACGCGAATTTCATCGCGGCATCGACGCTGGATTTGGAAAGGTCGCCAAATTGTTCTGCTACGGAATTAAGGGTCGTCATGAGTTTGCTCCACTGATTGAGGAATGAGGTTAATTTAACGCGCAATTGGTGCGCTGCACAAAACATATAATATGGGCGATATCCCCTAAAGTCAAGCGCTTTTGTTGCATCGCACCATTTTTCTGAACGACGAGCCCTGCGCGGCAAAAATGCTAAACTAATCAATATGCTATTGTGCTTTGCAATAACCTTGGCCATCGCGGGGCAATACGCCCAATACTGTCAAATGGTGTACCGCAACACACCCCGGCAGAGACCGTGTTGGCCGAATAATTCGAGGAGAGGCCTATGGCCCGCATCATCAAGAAATATCCGAACCGTCGCCTTTATGACACCGAGACTAGCGCCTACATCACCCTGGCCGAAGTAAAGCAGTTCGTTCTCGCACACGAGGATTTCAAAGTGCAAGATGCGCGCAGCGGTGAGGATCTCACCCGCAGCATCTTGCTGCAGATCATTCTTGACGAAGAGTCTGGCGGCGTTCCGATGTTTTCATCTGATATGCTCGCCAACATCATTCGCTACTACGGGCACTCGATGCAAGGGCTGATGGGCAGTTATCTAGAGCGCTCGATCGGCGCGTTTCATGAAGCGCAGAAGAAATTTCAAGAGCAGTCCTCCACGCTGTACGGAAATGTGCCAAATTTCCGCCCCGACGCATGGGCACAGCTCATACCCGGGGCGGCAGCAGCCAATCCGATGGGTGACTTTCTCGAGAAAAGTGCATCGAGCGTGATTGGCATGCAGGACGAATTGCGCAAGCAGGCCATGCAGATGTTTTCAACGTTTCCATACGTTGCGCCAACCCCGGGGACTGGCGCGCCGGCCGCCGACGAGTCAGAACGGGGCGCACCGCGTCCACCACGCCAAAAAGCCCGGCGCTCAAAGTAATGCCGATTTTGCGGCCGATCAAGATTCGCAGTATTGCGAAAGAAAAGCTTCGCCCACCTCGCGTGGGGTTTGTCTCGCTTGGCTGCCCCAAAGCGTTGGTTGATAGCGAGCAGATCATCACTCAACTGCGTGCTGAGGGCTACGACATCGCACCAGATTACGCTGGTGCGGATCTGGTGGTGGTCAACACCTGCGGTTTCATCGACTCGGCGGTGCAAGAGTCTCTGGATGCAATTGGCGAAGCTCTGCACGAGAACGGCAAAGTCATCGTCACAGGCTGCCTAGGGGCCAAGTCTAGTAAAAATGGCAGCAATTTGGTGCAGCAAGTGCATCCAAAGGTGTTGGCCGTAACCGGGCCGCACGCCAAAGACGAGGTGATGAGCCATGTACACGCGCATTTGCCGCAGCCGCACGACCCGTTTATCGATCTTGTCCCACCTGCCGGCATCAAACTCACACCCAAGCACTACGCGTACATGAAAATTTCAGAAGGGTGCAACCACCGTTGTACCTTTTGCATCATTCCGTCGATGCGCGGTGATCTGGTCTCGCGCCCCATCGGTAGTGTCCTCCAAGAGGCCGAGAATTTGGTGAAGTCCGGCGTCAAGGAACTGCTTGTTGTTTCTCAGGACACCAGTGCGTACGGCGTCGATGTGAAGTACCGGACCGGCTTCTGGAACGGCAAACCTATCAGAACCCGTATGACGGAGCTATGCGAAGCGCTTGGCAGCATGGGCGTGTGGGTACGGTTGCACTATGTTTATCCGTATCCTCACGTTGATGAGGTCATTCCGCTGATGGCAAACGGCAAGCTATTGCCGTATTTGGATATCCCTTTTCAACACGCGAGCACACGCGTTCTCAAGGCCATGAAACGGCCGGCCGCAACCGAAAAAACACTTGAGCGCATCGCCGCGTGGCGGGCGATATGCCCGGATATCACCATCCGCTCAACGTTTATCGCCGGCTTTCCGGGAGAGACGGAAGCTGAATTTGAGGAACTGCTGTCGTTTCTCAATGAAGCGCAGCTTGATCGGGTTGGTTGCTTTGCCTATTCGCCGGTGGATGGCGCCGCCGCAAACGCGTTGGCCGACCACGTTCCAGAGCCATTGAAGCAGGAGAGGGTGGCGCGTTTCATGGCAGTGCAGGCCGACATCAGCGCGGCGAAATTGGCCAAACGCATTGGTCGGGTCGAGGAAGTGCTTATCGACATGGTCTCTGCGAACGGGGCGGTCGGCAGAAGCAAATCAGACGCCCCCGAGATCGATGGACAAGTCCACATTTCGGGCCGACATAAGCTGCAACCTGGGCAGCTCACAACCGTACGGATCACTGGTGCGGAAGCGCATGACCTACATGCAGAATTTCTTCCCAGCTAGAAAACGCTCAGTTTTCATTTAAATAATCATTAATAATCAAATATATACGACATTATATTAATGTTTAAGTTAAGGGTTCATCCGCTGACCTTTGTTGTCCTGCTTGCCTCAATACTGGTCGTTTCAACCGCATTCCTGATGATCCGCATCGCCCAGTCGGAGCAGGTGCCGTCGCTGGCCATTGCGTTCTGGCGACTCGCGATTGCGAGCTCGCTGTTGTGCGTTTTTTTTGGGTCGCGCAAGGCAACGCGTCGCGAGCTGGCGAACCTGCCGCGTTCGTCGCTACTCCTAATGCTCGCCTCAGGCGGCTTCCTCGCGGTGCATTTTGCGACGTGGATCGCCTCGCTTGCGTACACCTCGGTGGCCAGCAGCACCGCACTCGTCTCGACAAACCCGGTATGGTTGGCGGTGTTTTCCTGGCTGGTGCTCAAGGAGCGTCCGGATCGCTGGATTTGGCTCGGCGTCACCTCCTCCCTCATCGGCAGCATCGTCATTTTTTCGGCCGACGCGAGCGCTGGTGGGGCGGCTCCGGGTTCCAAGACGACGACACTCGGCAACGGCCTGGCGCTAGCAGGCTCGGTGGCGGTGTGTGGCTACCTTCTCATCGGCCGCAGGCTGGCGGCACGGGTGTCCATTTCAACCTACGTCAGCGTTGTGTTTAGCGCTGCGGCTGTGGTACTGCTGTTGATTGCGCTAGGTGCCGGCACGAATCTAACCGGCTTCGGCACAACCGCTTGGCTATGTCTGGTCGGCCTTGCACTCGGCCCACAACTCATCGGCCACTCGGGAATCAGTTGGTCGCTGCGCCACCTCGCTCCGACCATGGTCGCCGTCGCCATCTTGGGCGAGCCAATAGGGTCAGCGGTGCTGGCTTGGTGGCTGCTCGGCGAGCGGTTCGGCCCCTTGCAATTCGCCGGCTTCGCATTGCTGATGATCGGTATTTTTCTCGCTGCCAGATCAGCAACGAGTAGGCCCGTGCCGGCGGCGTCATGACCTGTCAGCAGAGTTGTTCGCGCATATAATTCAATGACGACGCCCGCGCGTCGTTTTTTGTTGGTGCTGGACGGCGGGAAAACGAACGGTCGTGATGAACAAACACAGGACCTGTTCAAATAGATTTTCCGGCTTGCACCAATACCGCACCTCTAC
>JAYVUH010000319.1:0-10110 GCA_043788115.1 Burkholderiales bacterium | reverse complement strand
GGTAGCGAGGCTGCGCTGTCCCGGGCATTCAAGGCGCAATGCGGGTTGAGTCCGCGGGAGTGGCGGCAGGCTCGGGATGCCCACTGAATTCAAGAAGTGCGGCGCACGCGTAGATTGCAAAATTGTAAGTTGGCGAGTATGTTGATAATAAAGGCTCTTCTGGAGAACGAGTGCGAATAATCAGAGACCACCATTGTTTTTCCGCCCCATCATCGGCAATCGCATCTTGCCGCGCGAATCGTTAACCATACCGAAGAACGACGACGATGATCCGCCTTGCCTGCCGTATCCTGTGGTCATTTGCTATTTCCAGCGCGTCAATATTTGCGGCGGACGCGCCTGATCCAGCACCCTCGATGGCCAACGCCGCGAATGCTTTTCTCGCCGCCCTGGACACCGCCAAGCGCGAAAAAGCGAATTTGCCGTTTCACTCTGACGAACGTCTCAATTGGCACTTCGTGCCGAAGGATCGTCAGGGCGTGCCCATCAAGCAGATGTCCCCCGAGGAACGGCAAGCGGCGCTGGCGTTGCTGAAATCGTCGCTCTCGGTCAGCGGCTTTAAGAAGGTGGAGACGATCAGAAGTCTTGAAGAAGTCTTGCGCGCCATGGGGGGTAGTCCGCGACGAGACCCGGAGCAGTACTACTTCACCGTTTTCGGCGAGCCCTCGGAGCAGGGCGCTTGGGGTTGGCGGTACGAAGGCCACCATACGTCATTCAATTGGACGGTCGTTGATGGCAAGCTTGTGGCGAGCACGCCGCAATTTACGGGCGCGAACCCGGCCGATGTTGGCGATGGCCCGCGCAAAGGCACCCGCGCGCTCGCCGCAGAGGAAGATCTGGGCCGCACGCTGGTCAAGTCGTTGAGCGCGGATCAAGCCCTACTGGCCGTGATCAGCAACAGCGCCCCGTTCGGCAGCAGCGCGCCGTTGGGCATCATCACCGGAAACTCCCGCGAGGCTGCGATTCAGGAGGACAAAGGGATTGCCTACTCGAAGCTGACCGAGGCGCAGCAGGGGCTGCTTCTTTCGTTGATTCAGGAATACGCGTCTGCCCAGCCGGCAGCGGTGGCGCAGGCGCGCTTAACGCGTGTAAGAGCTGACCTGCCGAACGTCAAGTTCGCCTGGATGGGCGGCCGCGAAAAAGGCCAGGGCCACTACTACCGTATCCAAGGTTCCACCTTTCTGATTGAGTACGACAACACCCAGGACAACGCCAATCACATCCATGGCGTTTGGCGCGAGTTCAAGGGAGACTGGGGCAAAGACGTTTTGGCCGAGCACTACCGAACGGCTCCGCACCATGCCAATCATCGCCATGGTGATAAGGATGTGAAGAAGTCGGATGTGAAGAAGTCGAATGCCGCGAAGTGATAAGTTAAGGGGCAGCGATGATTTTTCTGCTCTCGTCGTGAAAATATCTCGTTGCCCCGTTTGAAACCCTTGCGTGGCTATAGCCAAAGCTGCCGACATGAAATCATAAGATCGGTCGTTGCACTGGCCCGAAAATCAAAGGGGTCGCGTCATTTGTTTTGCCGAAGCCTGAAACAAATCATCCGCATCCTTTTGGTTGTTCGACGCAAAGACTTAACATCAGCCTGTGGAAAGGCAAACAACAAGGGAGATCATCATGAACAAGATACGCGCCGTAATCGTGAAATTCGCAATCGTTGGGCTAGGTTTGGCATTAGCGGGCTGCGCTAATTTGCAAGGTGATGGCTGGACGACGCTAGTCGACGGCGATAAGGGGCTGGACAATTGGAACCGTGTTGGCGAAGCGAACTGGCGTGCCGAGGGTGGCGCTATCGTTGGTGACAAGGGCAAAGGTGGCTTTCTCGTCTCAAAAAACGCTTACACAGACTTTGAGATTCGGGCCGAGTTCTGGGCGCTCTCCAGCACCAACAGTGGCATCTTCATCCGTTGCAAAGATCCTGCCAAGCCGAGCGCGGCGGATTGCTACGAGGTCAACATCTGGGACACGCGCCCCGAGCTCAAATACGCCACGGCGGCCATCGTCAATCACGCCACCGTTCCGGTGCCGATCATCTATAAGGCCGCGGATCGTTGGAGCACGCTGGAGATCACCGCGAAGGGCAAGTCGCTTACGGTCAAGTTCAATGGCGTTGTGGCGGTCAACATCGAGGACGGCAAGCACGCTTCGGGGCCGTTTGCGTTGCAGTGGGCGAACGGCGCGAATGACGCGCCCGGTGGCGTGATCAAGTGGCGCAATGTGAAGGTTAGAGCGCTTTAGGAAGGTCGTGGGCGCATCGAAGCGCGGCTTTACGCCGTCGCGCTCGCGGTAAAGCGTTATAAGGAGGTCATCAATGGCAAAGCGTAACCCCCATGTTGGATCAAACTTTGATGACTTTCTCAAAGACGAAGGAATCTTTGAGGAGGTTCAGGCGAAGGCGTTGAAGCGAGCAATCTCAGAGCAGATCGAAGAGAGCATGCAAGCGGCAAATCTTTCAAAGGTCAAGATGGCTGAACTGATGTCCACTAGCCGCTCTCAGCTTGATCGGGTGCTTGACCCGGACAATGTCTCGGTACAGCTCGATACACTGATGAAGGCGGCGAGGGCAGTTGGCAAAACGGTGGAGATTCGAATCAAGACGGCAAAGCGCCCTGCGCATGCGTGAGGGTTTGCTGCTGTTTATGCGCTCTTGTGTTTCCCACTGCCCGGTTTCGTTGAGGTGTGGACGGAGGACGAAACTTGGATAGCGGCTCGGCGTACCTCTTGCGGGACTGCGTCGGCACAACAGGCTTTTTAGTGGCGCGCTGTTGAGTTTGCAAACTCCTCATTCCACGGGCACTTTCAGCCAAAAGTCCTCGAAAAGCCGCGCCAGTGCTAGTGTTTTGACTTATCGCGCAAGGTATCGCCCGCCAGCGCCACCCTCGTTGTCGTCCGCGTCGCGTCATTGACTTGACTTGTTCGACAGATGATTATTGGCTGCAGTCGGCAATGTGGCCATTGCCTTACTCGGCCCTCAACTCCTAGGACCTGAAACATGCAGAACATCAAAAAAATTCCATTGCTGATTGCAACATCATTGTTCGTCGCGAGCGCGTTCGCGCAAAAGGCACCGCCGCGGGATCAGTTTTTCTGGTTAGGCGAAATGAACAAGGCTACCGCCGTCATTAATACCGACGAGGGCTTGCTGGACAAAACCAAGACGCCAAAAATTGCGGCCGCCATCGTGAAAGTGCTGGAGGACGGCGCCAAGCCGGGGGCGAAAAGACCTTTCAGGGTCATCGAATTTGAACCCTTGTTGATCGCCGTGGCGGGCCAAGATGTCACCTTGCTGCACGCCGGCCGCTCCAGTCAGGATATGTTCGCCACCTACCGCGCGGCGATCATGCGTGAAAACTTGTTGAACCTGGCTGATCAGCTCAACAAAGCGTCGGAGTCGTTGGTGAAATTGGCCGAAACACACGCGCAGACGATCGTGCCTAATTACACCCATGGTATCGCGGCACAACCGAACAGCCTTGGTCATATGCTGCTAGGCCATGCGGCCGGATTTGAGCGTGACGCGCAGCGCATCCGGCAGGCCTACACACGCATGGATCGTTCGCCGATGGGCACCACGGTGCTCAATGGCAGCAGTTGGCCGTTGAATCGAACACGCATGGCCGAATACCTCGGTTTTGCGACGATTGTCGACAACGCCTACGACGCTTCGCAGATCTTGGCGGCCGAGTATCCGGTGGAGGTGGCGGGCATTGTGACGAGCCTTGGTTTGCACGTCGGCCATTTCATTAATGATTTAACGCTCCAATACTCGCAAACCCGGCCATGGATATTACTGGCACCGCGCGGAATGAATACCCGCGTTTCCAGTGCCATGCCGCAAAAGCAAAATCCCGTTTTGTTGAGCGAAACGCGGCGGGATGTTTCGTCCGCGCTGGCGCTGGCCATGGGCCCGATGATGCGGGCGCACAACATCCCGACCGGTATGCCTGATGCGAAAGAGGAGAGCACCAACACCGAAATGGTCGGGAGCGCCATTGAATTTCTCAAGCAGTTCGACCGGGTGGTGAACTCACTGGTCATCAGCCCAGAGCGCGCCCTTGAGGAACTCAATAGCGATTGGACGGCCTCGCAGGAGCTGGCGGATGTATTGATGAGCAAATACAAGGTGCCATTTCGCGTCGGCCATCATTTCAGCTCAGACGTGGTGAAGTACGCCAAAGCCAACAACATCAAGCCGCTCGATTTCCCCTACGCCGAGGCGCAGCGGATCTTTAGCGAATCGGTGAAGGAGTACAGCGCGGGCATGGCGCTACCGATGAGCGAGGCGGAATTCCGATCGACCCTGAATCCGGTTGCCATCGTGCAGAATCGCCGCACCGTCGGTGGGCCGCAATTGCCGGAGATGAAGCGAATGCTGGCGTCGGCAAAACAGAAGTTGGCGGAGCAAAACCAATGGATAAGCGGCAGACGGGCAGCCATTGACGATGCGCTCGGCAAGTTGAACAAAGATTTCGCGAAGCTGCTAGTGCCCTGAGCAGCAGGGAACATCGGACGCATGAAAGCTGGCCGCGACAATATTTTTGGATAGCCAGAAGCTCTCTTGCCCCGTTTGTTAGGGCAAAAAAAAGCCGCAGACCAAGGCCTGCGGCTTTATGGGGCGATACCGGCTTAGAACGTTTTGCGTAGGGTCACGCCGATAGTGCGGGGCTGGTTGGTCGCAAACCCAAGCCGTGCACGCCCACCCCGTTCCCGGTCAAAGGAAAGCAGAGCCTTTTCATCAGTCAGGTTGTTGACATAGATGACGGCGGAAAATCCGCGCTCGAAGTCCATCCCCGCACTGAGGTTGACCAAATTGTATTTCGGCAGCTCAAGGTTCAGCGTCGTCGCCGCGCTAGCCGGCGCGCCCTGAAAAGGCAACCCGTGCGTGAAGGTGCGCGGGTTTCTTTCTTGGTCTGAAGGTTGGGTGAAGCGGCTGCCCACGTGCTGCGCCGTCGCTCTGATGTAGGAGTCGCGTCCGGCTAGGCTGAAGTTATACGTGAAGCTGGCGCTAAGCTGAACCTTCGGTACGGAGGGCAAACGGTTTCCGTCGCGGATGCCACCGAGTACCGCCCCAGTGCCGTCCTTGACTGTCGAATCGAAGACCGCATTCACCACCGAGCCGGAAAACCCTAACTCGACACTCTCCGTCGGTTTCATCGTCATCTCGAGTTCGACGCCGCTCGCGTGCGCCTTCGGTACATTGAACACTACGCGAGACGAGCAGGACCCGGCGTCGAGGGTGACTTGCAGATCCGTCATCTTGGTATAGAACGCCGCCGCGTTGAAACTCACGCCGGCCTGTTGCGTTTTAACGCCGACCTCGTAGTTCCACAGCGATTCGTCGGTGAAACGCTGATAGCCACCGAAGATGGCGCGATCCTGGGCCGTACACAAGGGCACGTTCAGTGGGTCATTGACACCGCCGAGGCGAAATCCTTTTGACGCTTGGGCATTCCAAGTGGTTCGATCCGAGGTCTTGTACGCAAACAGCGCGCGCGGGTTGAAGCCGTTCGACTTTGTCTTGTCGAAATTATTGTTGCCGTCTGAGAACAAACCACCGGACTTAAAGGTGCGCTCTTCTTTGTAATCGTAGAAGCGCCCGCCAAGCGTTGCCGTGAGCTGTTTGTTCAGCTCATAGTTGAGTTCACCAAACAGCGCGGTCTGCTTCAACTTGTACGGAATGTCGGCGTTGTAGGGCGATTCCAAGGGGAAGCCATTGGCTACTGCCGCTGCCGTGCCGGCGCCGAAGCGTGCGTTGGTGAACGCATCGTATCCCGGGGTGGGCAGACGCTGCGCGTACTTGCGATCACTGTCCGAATAGAAAGCGCCTACCAGCCACTGCAGTGGGCCCTTGCCCTTGGAACTAAACCGCACTTCCTGGGTGAAACCTTTGAAGTCGGTCGTGTCGTTGAGGCGCGAGGGCAGCAGCACGCCTGCGCTCGGAAAGCCCAAGTCAACGGACACTGATCCGGTCAACGCGCTGGCATCCCGGCTGACCAGAATGCTGCGGTCCGTATGAGTGGTCACCGACGTCAGGTCCCAACTGCCGAAGCCGACGTTGATCGTCGCATCGGCGATCGTTGTCTTGTCTTCGAATTTTTCGCGAAGCAGCAGATATTGCTGACGCTCTTGGAGAGTCACCGGCGCAACCGTGGTTGTGAACCGGTTGGCGTAAAGGTTGAATGCCTCCTGCCGGTTGAAGCCGTCGGCCGTCACTTTCTGGGTGATCACGCGCGGCGTGATGGTCACATCCTTGGTCGGCTGAATGGTGAAGCTCAACCGTCCACCCGTACGTTCGCCACTGTTGACGTCCTTGCCACCGCCGGGTCCGATTGCGTCGATCCATCCGCCAAACTTTGTGTGATAACCGACTACGCGCATGGCGGCGGTATCGTTCATCGGGATGTTCACCATCGCCTTCAAGCTACCGCCATTGTTGCCGTCGGAGATTTTGCTCATATTGGCTTCAACGCTGCCCTCGCTGATGCCGATCTTCGCTTCGTTGGTGATGTAGCGGATCGTCCCGCCGATGTTGCCCGAGCCGTAAAGCGTGCCTTGCGGTCCGCGCAGCGTCTCGACGCGATTCAGGTCGAACAGATCGAGGTCGGGCGTGAACAGCGACATCGAAATCGCCGTTTCATCGAGATAGACGCCCACCTGCTCCTTTACGCCGGGCTGGTCACGAACGATCTGGCCAGACGACACGCCGCGGATCGACACTTGGCTCTGTCCGGGTCCGAGGTTCTGGATGGCAAGACCGGCGACATTGCGTGATAGATCCTCTAGCGTGACCGCGCCAGCACGCCGGATGTCATCTTCGGTTTGCGCGTTGATCGAGAACGGCACATCCCGCAGCGGGGTCTCGCGCTTTGTCGCGGTGACGACGATGCGGTCAATCACGTCAGCCCCCGCCTTGGTAGCCTGTTCAGTGGTCGGCTTGGTCGGCGGCTTTGCGTCCTGGGCGCTTGCCATATTCGCCGCGCCGATCGCCAATCCGGATGGAAAAACCAGCAGCATGGCCTTTGCAATTGGACGTAGTTTCATCATGGATTTCTCTCCTCGATTGTTTTTTGAAAACTTCCATAAGCGGTAGCGTTATCGTACTACAAATGTCGACGCGAAGCGTTGAGGGTCTGGAAATCAAACGCAGGGCTATTTATTTTTGGCCGCTGGCAAGAATAGCGCTGAAAATCATCTAGCTGGCCTCCCTTCTGATTGAAACCGTGCCAAATGGGCTCAGCATCAATTGATTGTCGGCGCCAAAATAAATGACGCTTTAATTCCTTTAATGAGCACTATTCAGGCCTAGGAGTCTGCGCAGCAGAAACGTATGAATTTTCATGTATTTGGTCTTGCGCAGCAGAAGCGCAGCGTGCATTCATTAGGCAATGACGACGAGCTACCTACCCTATCAGCCGGAGCAGCAACATCTGCTGCCGCTGGCCTTGCAAGACTGGCTGCCTGAAGGGCATCTGGCCTATTACATCAACGACACTGTGGACGCGCTTGACCTGTCGGCGTTTCATGCGCGCTATGCCGGGGGGTGGTTCGCGCAACCAGCCGTACCATCCGTCGATGATGGTCAAGGTGTTGGTGTATGGATATGCGACGGGCGTGTTTTCATCGAGGAAGCTGGCCAAGAAACTCCAGGAAGACATCGCCATTCGCGTGCTAGCGGCTGGGAATACGCCGGCGCACCGGACGATCAGCGACTTTCGCGCGTTACATCTTGGCGAGTTGGCGCAATTGTTTGTGCAAGTCGTACGGCTGGCCCAGGAATGTGGCCTAGTCAAGCTGGGTATGATCGCGATCGATGGTACCAAGCTCAAGGCCAATGCCTCGCGATCAGAATTTCATCCAAAGGCGCACAAAGTAGGCCGCGCCGTTCAAGCCGAACTGCACGCTGTCGTATTTGAAACCGTTGTCGGTTTCGTTGGCATCTTGTGTGGTCGGTTTGACGTTGAAAATGTTGCTGCCGCCGACCGTGATCTTGGTGCTTTTGCTGATGTTGTAGGTGAGGCTCAAATCCGCCGACGTTTTTGCAGCGTACTTCGCGTTCGGCACGCCGCCTGCTGTCCCCGAGAACGTCCCGAGCGTCTGGCTGCCAAAGTGGATAATTTTGAAATCAGAGTTCCACGCACCGCTCGTGAAGTCGAACGCCAGCGTGGCCTTGGAGCGTGGACCGCCTTGCTCGATAAAGAGACGCTCACGTTCAGAAAGCAGCACATCCTCGAATCCGCGCAAACTCGGCGGCGTTTTGATGCTGGTCACCTCGGTCTTACTGACGTTGTACGCCAGATAGGTATTCAGGCGGGCAGCCCCTAGGCGCGCTTTGTGCGAAACCGTCAAATCGAGGCCGCTGGTACGGGTGTTCACCGAGTTGACAAAGAACTGTGCCTGGCCGACCCCTAGGGCTTGCAGTGAGGCGCCCAGTGTGGGGTAGTTGTTTTCGTCGAAGCGTCCCGACAGTACGATCCGGTCGTCTATGCTGATGCGATACAGGTCGGCCGTCACGGCGAGGTTGGCATTTGGCGATAGCGTCAGTCCGAGCGTACCGCTTTGCGATTTTTCTTCTTTCAGTTTCGGGATGCCCGCCGCGCGCGTGATGGCACTTCCGCTTGGTGCTAGCACCACGTCGAGTGGACGACCGCTGATGAAGTCGGTGAAGGTCGACGAAAAATATACTTGCTGAAGCGACGGCGCACGAAAACCGCTGCTCACCGAGCCGCGAAATAGTAGTGTTGGATCGACACGAAAGCTGGCGGCCAGTTTGCCGGTCACCGTCGAACCAAAGTCACTGAAGCTCTCGTAGCGGACCGCTGTCTGCACCTTGAATGCTTTGGAGACATCAGTTTCGATATCGAGATACGCTGCGCGACTGCTGCGGCTCTTGTCGGTCGCATCGGCAGGCTGAAAGCCGGGGAAACCCTGGCTGCCGGCGTTGCCGCCGACACCGACACCGTCAACGTCGTTGTATGAGCCAGGCTCGCCTGCGGTGATGGCGTAGTTTTCGCGGCGGAACTCGCCACCGAAAGCCACGTTCACCCCGTTGCCCCAGCCTGCAAAGAAACGGTTGAAGTCGAGGTTGGTGGTTTGTTGCGTAAACGCAAAGCCGCCCGCGTTGAATGCCGTCGGGCTGATGCCGCGGCCGCCCGACAGCCGGTCGCGGTTGGCGATCGAGGCGTTGAGTGTGCGATTGATGTTGTAGCGCAATCGGTTGTAGCCATAGGTTTGCGAAACGTCAGTGTTCCAGTCGTTCAACACCGAGCGATAGCCCAAGGTCGCGTAGCGATCATCGATGGTGCCGTCGATGAACGGCACAAAGCCAGCCGGATACATCGCCGCAGAATTGCGCGACGGGATGTCGCCGCTGCCAATGCCGCCGCGTGCAAACGCAGCCGACGAGGCTTCGCGTTGCTGTCCGCCGGCCGTGTAGTACAAGGTGCCGGTCGGCGTTAGTGGGGTATCGCCGTTGACGTAGAAGGTGATGTTTTCAACTTTGGTGTCGCCGATGATGCGCGGGTTATCTGGCTCGGCACGATTGGAGCGGCCACGGTCGAGGTACTCAGCCGTCAGGGCCAGCGATCCACCGTCGCCAACTTTGTAGCCGCAATACGCCGAGGCCAAATAATTTTTGCCGTCGCGCTTTGAATACTGCCCCGCACCCAGCACAGCTTCACAGCCTGGTCGTTTTTTCAGTCCGATATCGATCACACCCGCAATCGCGTCCGAGCCGTATTGTGATGCTGCACCGTCGCGCAACACTTGGATGGTATCGATGGCAAGCATCGGGATCGAATTCATATCCGTACCGGTATTGCCACGATTGCGCGCGCCGAACAAATTCACCAGCGCCACGGTGTGACGGCGTTTGCCGTTGATCAGGACCAACGTTTGATCGGAACCAAGTCCGCGCAGTGCGGCCGAGTCAATCAAGTCGGCACCGTCGGCGCCGGTTTGGCGTGTGGAATTGAACGATGGCGAAAGGTAGGTCAACATTTGCGAGAGGTCGAACTGACCACCTTGCTCGATGGCTTTGTTCATGACGATCACATCGACCGGCACCAGCGTGTCGGTGGCCGACGCGTTCGCGCGCCTCGACCC
>JAYVUH010000318.1:0-2495 GCA_043788115.1 Burkholderiales bacterium | reverse complement strand
ACAGATGGCCGGAGAAGCGCTCCCACCAACGTTTTTTCGAAATAAAGCCCCAAGATCCGCACGCACCAACGGTTTTCACCTAGCGGCTTAGGAATTTTTTTCCACGCCAAGATCACAAATCGCTGTCTCGGGTTGCCGCCTGGGTTCAAGCGGATTCGCCACTACGGCCTGCTGGCGAGCCGCCACAAGGCGGCGAAACTGGCGGCCTGCCGGGCATTGCTCGATGTGCCAGCGCCAGTGCCCGCCGTGATCGAGTCGGTGGCGGGCTTCATGCTGCGGGTGGCCCAGGTTGATCTCTCTCGCTGTCCGCATTGCGCCAACGGTCGCTTGTTCTTCGTTGCGGCGCTTGCTCCGGTGCGTTCGCCCGCTGCTTCGCGCTTTGCTACCGGACCGCCGGGATGATGCCGCTTCGCCCACTCACCTGCCTGCCGCTTTGCGTTCACCCCTCTGAGCGGGTGCGGGGGCGGTCGTGCCTGGCTTGGCGAATCGCCCTTGCCTGTGCTCGATCCGGGCCGCGCCTCTCACTTCAACTCACGTTTCGACGATGTCACATCTGTTTGATGACGCTCCGGCGCGCACATTCGGCCCTTCAGTGCGCGTCTTGCCTCTTGTCATCCGCCCGCCCTTTGCTTACAATCCCCAACACCCTCTCCTGAACCCGCAGTTCAGTCCAACCACGTTTATCTGCCGCGATGACCTCTCGCTTCTTTCTCACCTTCGCCTCGCGGCGGATAAACGCTATTCGTTAGAGTGCACGAGGAATCTCAAGAAATAGCTCGAGCCGCTAACTTTAGTGTCGTCCTCAAGTCGCGTCATAACTCGCAAAAGGGGAAAAGCATGAAATCAATTGGCAGCCGTTTGTGCATAGCAGTCGCATGCATGCTGATTTGGGCAACGGCGGGTGGTGCGGATACCCCTCCGCCATGGGCCTATGTGGCGAATTCGCCTGAGTTCAAGCCGCCGGCAGACGACGGCACAATTCGCCGCGTTCCCGGCAGCAGCGCCGGCTATACGCTCACGCAGGTTCGCGACCGTTTCCTCGCGCCTGACTGGCACCCGGCCGACTACCCCGCTCTGCCCAATGTGGTGGCCCGCGGCCGCAAACCCGACGTGTTCGCGTGCGGCTTCTGCCACCGCGCCGACGGGCCGGGAGGCCCCGAAAACGCCAACTTAACCGGGCTTCCGGCGAGCTATATCGTCCAGCAGATGCGCGACTTCAAGAGCGGCGCGAGAAAGAGCTCCGTGCCCACATTGGCTCCGCAGACGCTGAAAGCGCAACTCGCGAAAGCGGTGACCATGGAGGACATCGAGGCGGCTGCGGCCTACTTCTCGTCGATCAAGCCCAGGTCGATCGTCCGGGTGGTCGAAGCGACCACCGTTCCAAAGACTTATGGCAGCGCCGGGCATCTCACCGCGTTGAAATCCGCCGACAACGAGCCCATCGGCGAGCGCATCATCGAGGTGCCGGAAGATGCCGAGCAATTCGTGAGCCGGGACACGCGCGCGCGGTTCGTCGCGTATGTGCCGCCCGGCAGCATCAAGAAAGGAGAGGCGCTCGCGGCGACAGGCGGCGGAAAGACCCAGCAATGCTCGATCTGCCACGGTCCGGACCTGAAAGGCCTGGGGCCCATACCAGGAATCGCCGGTCGCTCCCCAAGCTACATCGTACGCCAGCTCTACGACATCAAGCACGGCACACGCGCAGGTGCTAGCAGCGCGCTCATGCAAGCGACCGTTGAGAAACTCACGGTTGACGAAATGATCGCGCTTGCAGCGTACGCCGCGTCGCTCCCGTAAAAGGAAAACCCGCGCTTGATACGCTCGGATTTGTCCACAGGAGTGCGAGTTGACAGTGCTCTCTAACTCTAGGTCGAACGGACGGGCCGTCAGCGCAGCGCCATCATCAACCGTGATCGCGGCCCGCCGTTCACCAAGACGTTATGCGGCATGGACGCCGCGTGGATTTCATCTACCAAAGGAGGGTCGTCATGGTTCGAGCACATGTGGGATCGATAGCGTTAGTCTTTCTGGCCTTGTTTGCGGTCGCGGGTTACGCCCAGCCGGCCAAGGACATCGTTGGTACTTATACGTTCGTATCCGAAACGCGCGAGAAGGATGGGACGAAGACCGAAATACGCGGGAACGATGGTCGCCTTGTCCTGGATGCCAACGGCAATTACGTGCTCACGACCATTAATACTGAGCTACCCAAAGTCGCGTCGAATAACCGCATGACGGCGACACCGGACGAAGCAAAGGCCATCGTGAGCGGAAGCCTGACGCATTTCGGTACTTACTCCGTAGTCGACAATGCTCTCGTCTTCAAGGTTCAGAGGGCGACTTTCGCGAACTGGAACGGTATCGAACAGAAGCGACCCTTCACGCTCGCTGGCGATGAGCTGAAATACACACTACCCGTTGCATCCGGCGGCGGAAGCGTCACATTGACCTGGAGACGTGCCAAATAGCAAGCACGGGTATTGGCCAAATGCCGC
>JAYVUH010000317.1:0-2822 GCA_043788115.1 Burkholderiales bacterium | reverse complement strand
TTCGGACTTGCCGGACCCAAGCCACGCTTTTGCCGAGGCGTCCGCCTTCAGGTAGGCGTTCCAGAAGGCCAGCGTCACCGCCTTCACATCAGATTGAATCTCGGCGTCGCGCTCGCTTTCAGCCTTGCGTCGCGGCGTATTCAGCCCGCCGAACACCATATGATCGGCATCGTTGAGCACCAGCAGATACTTGTCGCCGGCCGGCATATGTTGAAACGGCAGCGTCCGATCAGCAACGGTAGCGCCGTCGTTCAGCACCGCGCCGTCCTTTGTGCCGGTAATCGAGAAGAACGGCATGCGAATATCGCCGAACTGCTTTCCCATCTTGTTCTTGTTGCGCGCATTCGGGCTAAATGCCACCGCCGCGGTGATGCGTTTATCGAAACCCGATTGCCCGCCGACGCCCGGGCTCGCCTGACCGGCCACCGATAGCGTCGTCTGTGCGCCAAACGAATGGCCCGACATACCGATTCGCTTTGCGTCCGCCATTTTGAATGCACCCGCCCCGACGGCCGAGCGCTTGACGATCTCATCGATCACAAAGTGAACATCGCCAACACGCAGACCAAGATTGGACATCGTCATTGCACCCTTGAGGCTGGCCTCGACCTGATCCTGCGGTTTGTTTTTCCAAATCGACTCGTCACTACCCGGATGCTGTAGATGCACCACGACATAGCCATAACTGGCCCAGTGTTCACCCCAGAGTTTGCCGCCAACCTTGCTGCCGCCCAGGCCGTGAGAGAAAATAATCACAGGCAACTTCACGTTGGCGTCAGCGTCCGCTAACATCGGCGCGATGATGCGTATCGGCACGCCACGTTTACGTACCTCGTCTTGCCAAAGCTCGTCGCTAGTTTCGATGGCATAGCGGCCCCGCGCGTCGTACCCGGCGGCGGCGATCGCTGGGGCTGGCGGTGCCGGAACCACTTGGGCTGACACCTGCGAAGCGCGACTCTCGCGTGAGATCACAAACGCGAGCGCACAGGATGTCGCGACTACCATCAAATACTTCCAGAGCAACGGTATGGCTTTGCGAATCGTCATGACTGGCCTCCACTACATTTGAAGATTGCGATGTGTTGTTGCAAACCGCTTTTCAAGCTATTTGTGGCCTGCGTGCTGCTTGCGCGCGGCAACCAACTCGGCTTGCGACAGGTAACCATCCTTGTTGGTGTCGATAGCGTCAAAATTCTTCGCCAGACGCGGTGCCTTTGCCTCAACTTCTGCACGGCTCAAGCGACCATCCCCGTTCGCGTCAATCGCCTTCATCTTCGCTGCCGTGGCCTTGACGCGCGCCGCCTTCATTTCATCCGGGCTAAGCAAGCCGTCCTTGTTCGTGTCAATGGCATCGAAGTGTTTTGCGAGTCGCGGATTCGCCGCAGCCTCCTCGCGTGAAATCTTGCCGTCACCGTTCTTGTCGATCGCCTGCATTTTTTTCTGACCGTCAGCAGCGGGCGCTGCGTTTGCTGCAACGGGAGCAAGTGCCCCAATGGCGAATATGGCGGCAACAGTCGCTGCCTGCAAAAGAGAGATTTTCATGAGGTTTCCTTTTCCGTGAATTGTTATCGACGATACGGCCAATGCCTTATTGCACAGCCTGCACACTACGCTGAACAACGGGCAAAGTCGTTTCATGCCGACGACAATTCGTAACGCGGTGTAACGTGCATGCAGATTCACTCCCGGCACGCCTGCGGGAAGCGCCGACAGTAATGTGGCAGGGCTTACAATTGATTACAAATCCCCATCCATACAAAGTGCGTGGCCAGCGCCACCGCCATATGATGTGCACATGACCACTTCCAGCGCCGCCCCCGCTCCGTCTTTGCCCCGCCATCGCATCCTGGTCGTCGACGACGACCTGCGCCTGCGCGACCTGTTGAAGCGATACCTCATGGAACAGGGTTTTGCCGCAGATACGGTACCCGACGGCCGGGCACTCGACCGCGCGTTCACGCGCAATCGATACGATTTGGTCGTGCTCGACATCATGCTCCCCGACGAAGATGGCTTTGCGATCTGCCGCCGCATACGCTCGGGTGGCGCCGCCGACGCTGCTGAAGCCAATATTCCGATCATCATGCTGACCGCCAAGGGCGATGATGTTGACCGTATCCTAGGCCTGGAGATGGGCGCTGACGATTACCTCGCCAAACCCTTCAATCCGCGCGAACTTGTCGCCAGAATCAACGCGGTACTGCGCCGCCAAGCTCCACTCCCGACGCCCGGAGCACCATCAGACGCGGACGAGGTTGTGCATTTCGGCCCGTTCAATCTTAATCTGGGAACACGTGAATTGCTCCGTGATGGTGTGCCGTTACCCATGACGACCGGTGAGTTTGGACTGCTTAAGGTGATGGTACAGCACCCCAAGGCGCCACTTTCCCGCGACAAGCTGACCGAACTCGCGCGTGGCCGGGAGCACGATACGTTCGATCGCGCCATTGATGTGCAGGTGTCACGACTCAGAAAACTGCTCGGCGAGGATCCTGCCAACCCGCGCTATATCCAAACCGTTTGGGGGCGCGGCTATGTTTTTGTGCCAGATTGATCTCTTGAACATGCCGCCGTTTCGTACCGTCATCCTCTGACATGCAACTACAACTGATCCCGCAATCGTTGCTGGCACGTACCGCGCTGGTGTTGCTGTTCGCCTTGATCTCGAGCCAATTGGTATCGATCGCGCTGTTTCGCTATTACAGTCGCGAGCCACGCGTCCAGCTCGCCGCTATTGGATTCGTCAGCCAACTAAAGACGATTCGCGCCGCGCTCGAAATCATCCCGCCCGAACAGCAGCGGGAATTTGTACAGCGCCTGCG
>JAYVUH010000316.1:0-3000 GCA_043788115.1 Burkholderiales bacterium | reverse complement strand
CACCGACTGTACCGGCCGTACCGTGGCGAGCATCTTTCTACCCTCTACCGGTCTAGAGCCAGAGCGTTCAAAGAGCTTCTCGTACGGCTTCATTTTTTCACCGACTGCGAACACCTCGGTACAGGCAGATGCGTGGGAAATTCGTCGTCGCAACCAGATTGATCGCTTCAGTGCACAGCAAGTCATCAACAACGAGTTTGTACCCACCTTCACTGGCGGCCAAGTGCAACGCAATACCAACCCGGCGTCGTTCCTGACGACCGCCGCGGGCGTGCCGATTCCTGGCACCGGCCCGGTTGAAACCACGGTTCGCCGCTTCTTGAACCTCGGTGAAACCCGCGTCAACGGTGTCGATCTGGACGTTCGCCACAGCTTCAGTTTGGACGGCGGTCGCGTCAACCTGAGCGCGCTGGCCACTTGGACGATCAAGTACCTCTATCAGTTGGAAAAGGGCGGCACGTATATCAACGGCGCTGGCAATTTCTACTTGTTTGAGACACCGAAGCTGCGCGGCACGGCAACCGCCTCGTATGCCAAGGGCGATTGGTCGAGCTTCATGCGTTACAACTACACCGGCGGTTGGGATTACAACGACCCGACGGTGGCTTCTGGTTGCTACTTGAGTTCAACGGGTCTCACATCGGCCTACCTCGGCCGTTGTCAGGTGCGTGCGTGGACGACGATTGACGTTGGTACCAGCTATCGCGGCTTCAAGGGCTTTACGCTCGCAGCCGTCGTTCGCAACATTGAAAATCGCCGTGCGCCGTACGATCCAAACCAGACCACCCTGGGTTTCAACCCTTCGTACCACAATCCGTTGGGCGCCAATGCCAATGTCTCGGTGACTTACAACTTCAAGTAAGCCAATCCGGAGTCAATGCAGTAGCGAAAGCGGGGACTTCGGTCCTCGCTTTTTTTCGCGGTTTCGAATTAGCGAACCACACTGCACGACCTGTTGCAAATACGCAACAAACGCCGGTTTTGGCACCAACAGTTCGCCGATTTGTATCCCTCAAAGTTAGAATCGTGAGACTTTTTGTCAGGATTCGTTGCACGTCATCGCAATGCGTCACGCGCCTGGCCATTTGCGCCAAGCGGAAAGCCATTTGTTGTACCCGAATATCTCCCACTAACGAGGTCATCTATGCAGAACTTCAAACCCCGCGCGCTTGTGTGCGCACTCACGGCAGTCGGCGCGTTCGGCGCGCTCTCGGCAGGAACAGCGTTTGCACAAGCTGCTCCCGACAAGAAAACCGAGAAAATCGAAGTTACCGGCTCGAACATCAAGCGTGTTGACGCCGAATCCTCAGCGCCGATTCAGGTCATCAGCCAAGAAGAGATCCGCCGTTCGGGTAAGCAAACCGTCACCGAGTTGCTGCGCGAATTGCCGATCAACGCCGCTGGCGGCCTGACTGAATTGACGGGTTCCGGCAGCTTCTCGTCGGGTGCCGCATCCGTTTCACTGCGCGGTCTCGGTTCGACCGCGACCTTGGTCCTTCTGAACGGTCGCCGCATCGCCCCGTATGGTTTGGCTGATCCAAACTTCGGCCAGTCTGGCGTGACCAACCTGAACTCGATTCCGGTTGACGTCATTGAGCGTATCGAGATCCTGAAAGACGGCGCCTCCGCTATTTATGGCTCGGAAGCGATTGCCGGTGTTATCAATATCATCCTGCGTAAAGACTACAAGGGCGGCCAAGTTGGGGCGAACTACACCACCAACAGCAAGGGCAAGTACAACACCCAGTCCGCCGTTGCCTCGATTGGCTTTGGTGACCTCGCCAAAGATCGCTACAACGTGTTCGCGAACTTCGAAGCTTATAAGCAGAAATCTGTTCGTTTTGTCGAGGTCCAAGACTTCCTGAACCGTCAGCAATTCCGTGACGTATATGGTACGGGCCTGATTAGTTCGTCATTTTCACCCTTCCTGACCTATACCACCAACGCGGCCGGTGCCGGCGTTTCGGCTGCTGGTGCAGCTTGCCCAGCGTCAAACGTGGTGTCGAACATCTTCAACGGCTTCAATATCACCGGTACGGCGACAGGGACCGCTTGTGTATACGACAACATTTCGCGCTCAGAAATCGTGCCGAAAGTCGAGCGCACTAGCGCATTCGCGCGTGGCACCTTTGACGTTTCTGGAACCACGCAGTTGTATGCCGAAGGTAGCTATGTCAAGAACTCGGTCTACTTCCTGGGCTTTCCGCAGGCAGTGGGCGCTGGTACCGGCGCAACATTTAACCCGAGCACTGGTCGCTTGAACCCAGCGCCTACACGCTTGGCCATCGGGCATCCGAACAACCCGTTTGCCCGCGAAACCTCCGTTCGCGCGCGGATGGACGCTATTGGCCCGCAGGACAACGAAGTTGAGAGCAAGACCTCACGTGTGGTCGCCGGCGTCAAGACGACGCTGGGCAAATTTGATTTTGAGTCCGGCGTGATGTACAACCGCAACCAACAGGACACCACCAACTACAATGCACTGCGCTACGACAGACTGGTAGCAGCGTTTGGTTTCAGTGTGGTGCCGAACGCTGTTGGCAACCCAACGCTAGTTCCAAACCCTGCAGGCGGTGGATACAACTGGGCGGCACCGAATTCCGGTACCGTGACCGCTGATTCGATTCGCATCAACGCACGCGACAAAGCCGATTCCAAGTTCACCGTTTGGGACGCAAAGCTGTCTGGCGAAATCGGTCAAATGACCGGCGGCGCAGCGAATTTTGCGACGGGCGTTGAGTTCCGTAAAGAAACCCGTATTGTCACACCGGATGCCGAAAAGATTCGCGGCAATATATTCGGCCGCGGCGTTGCTTCGGTTGATGGCTCCCGTGATGTTTCCACTGTCTTCGGCGAATTGATTTTGCCCGTGCTCAAAAACGTCGAAGTGCAAGTGGCCGCTCGTTACGACCGCTACTCGGACTACGGCAGTTCGTTGACGCCTAAGGTCGCCGCGTCTTGGGCACCAATGTCCAGCCTGAAAATTCGTGGCAGCTTCGC
>JAYVUH010000315.1:0-24297 GCA_043788115.1 Burkholderiales bacterium | reverse complement strand
GGGCCGACTCCTCGTCGGGCCCCAGCAAAATCGGCTGCCGCGTTTGATTGCGCAGAAACTCGCCCATCAACGTCGCAGCAGACAACGTGACGGCGCGCGATGCAGGCACGGCATCGGTAAGCTGATGTACGCGATGCAAATGCGGATCAACCGTGATGACTTCATCGAAACACTGCGCCAACCATTCGCCGACGATTAATTGGCTAACCGCCTCGCCGGGATGAAAGGCGGTGTCTTGGCGCATGTAGCAAAGGTATGGGGCAACCAATGAAATGTGGCTTGCGCCCAGCGAGCGCGCCGTCTTCGCCGCCAGCATCAACGTCACCAGCTTGGCGTTTGGATCATTCAGGGTGCGACAAATCACAACACGTTCCGGCAGCGCGCCTGGCAGCGTTACACGCGTCTCACCATCCGGAAAGCGGTGCTCCGTAATTTCCGCAAAAGGCATCTTCAATTGATCGGCGAGACGCATCGCGCCGTCGCGATAATCAGCGAATCCGAGCAGCATCATGACTCGACGTAGGCGCGCGGAATATCCTCAGCGCGACCAATGTTGAAGCCGTTGTCATCGCGACACAGGGCGTGCGCGAAACTCTCATCGGCCGGATACTCCGAGTACACGCGATACAGCACTTCACCCGCGTTGACTTGCTCACCAACTTTGTGAAAAAGATCCACGCCTGCCCCCTTTTCCATCGGGGCACCGGCGTAGCGCGCGATACGCGCCATCTGCAAGTTATCGATGGCAACCACCACACCGGATGTGGCGCTAACGACATCAAAACTCCGCTTAGCCACGCTGAGGGCGACGGGGCGGCGGCCTTGCGCGTCGATGATGGCGTTCATCGTGGTCAACGCGCGGCCGGAGTCGAGAATATCGCGTGCAATCGAATAACCGTCACCGCCGCGAACATCGGGATCAAACTCGAGAATTCGTCCGGCCAAGCGCAATGACTTCTGCCTTAGATCGAGCGGCGCATCGGGATCGTTTTGCAACACCTGCATGACGTCACGCGCTTCAAGCACCGGGCCGATGCCGCGCCCGATCGGCTGCCGGCCGTCGGTGATGATTACCTGTACCTGCAAGTTGAGGCGGTGCCCGACGTACTCGAGAACTTTTCTGAGCGATTGGGCGGCGTCCATGTGGCGAATCTTGGCGCTTGGCCCGACTGGAATATCAATCAGCAAATGGGTCGCGCCTGCCGCCACTTTCTTTGAGAGGATGGATGCCACCATCTGTCCGCGCGAATCGATACTGAGCGGCCGCTCGACGGAAATCAGGATATCGTCGGCCGGCGAAAGTTGGGCCTTGCCACCCCACGCAAGACAACCGCGTTGCTCGCGCACAATTTCCTGCAAGCGATCGAGTGGCAGGTCCACTTCACACAAGACCTCCATGGTGTCGGCCGTACCTGCCGGTGAAGTGATCGCGCGACTAGATGTCTTGGGCACCAGCATGCCGTGCGCCGCCAGAATCGGCACCACCAGCATCGACGTTCGGTTACCCGGGATGCCGCCGATGCAATGCTTGTCCGCGACCAGCGGCTCGCGCCAGTTGATGCGCTGTCCGGCCGCCACCATCGCCTGAGTCAGGAAAAACACTTCTTCCCGGTCGAGCTCGTTTTGCGCTGTCGCGACGACGAACGCCGCGATCTCGGTCTTAGCAAAGCGGTTCCCGGCGATGTCACTGATGATGCTGACGTAGTCTTGCTCGGTCAGCCGCTCGCCGGCAATCTTGCGCCGCACCGCATTCATTGAAAAGGGTCGTTCCGCGTGTGCCACTTTCACGTGCGCGCCCTCAGCGGCGGCCAGTTGAACAAACGCCTGCTCTGACAATCCCAGTTGGCCGGGCGACAAAATAGCGTCGTCGTCAACCACGTTGAGCGTGGCGAGCAGGCGCTGTTCGCCACAGGTAACCTCGATTTTTGAGAGGGCCTGAAAGCCTTCCGCGCGATAGACCGCGCATTCCCGATGCAGGTACGCAACGTTTTCGCGGTAGGTATCGATACCCACGCGTCGCAATCCTAGTGCGCCGTTGATCACCGGCGTGGCCTGCTCGCTTGATGGGTTTTCCATAAAGCGATTATCAGCCCGCCGCGCCAATAAATGCTAGGGAAGCTCTGATTAAGTTCAGTTCTAAGTCAGGCTAGGCGCGAGCATGAAAATATTGACGCCGCATATGTTTGATATGCAAGGAGATATTTTTATGTGAGCAACAACGCATGACGACGAAATGGACTTAATCAGAGGTTCCCTAGTGCGACAGATCGGCTGATCTTTCGGTCAGCGCCTGCCCATTGGTCCTCTGTGGCAACGACGACATAGCGCTTGCGAAATGCGCTGCCACCCGCCGGGATCTCACGCGCACGTTCAAAGAACGCCGCCTTAACTTTCAATTGATCGCTGAATTGGCCGACCAGATTCCCTAACAGTTTGTTGAAATTCACTATATGCGTTCGGCGGGCGATCTCGGCGCGCCGCTTCCCCTTTTGGAAAAGAGCCTGCCCTGAGCGTGCCGAAGGGGGATCGAGGGGGATTTGAAACGGTTGCGTGCCGACACCGACGGCAAATCCCCCTTATTCAATTTCTAATTCATTGGACCATTAATGGTTCAAATTCAACACCAGCAGCCTGCAAGAAGCGCAGCGTAGTTGAGGCAGCGCAGGGCAGTCACCACACAGGCGCCTGCCTTGCAGACATTGCAGAAAACCTTTGATGCGGCGGCACCCATCAAAGTAATCGCGCCACCGTCTCGCCAGCGAGTGACTGGCCGAGTTTGATGGCGTGTTCGATCACCGCCACTGATGGCGCATCGACGAACAGCTTCACCTTTAGGCCATCCGGTTCGAGACCGGCGGAAAGCGCATTGTCTGGTCGGCTCGTAGCGCCCTTGAACGCCGGCCAGTTGAGGATCATTCGCTCGATCTCGGAATTTATCAAGCCCGCCCACCGGTCTTCCGCGGCAACGACGACGTAGCGCTTGCGAAACGCGCCAGTGCCCGCCGGAATTTCACGCGCACCGTCATAGAACGCCGTCTTGACTTTCAACTGTTCGCTGAATTGGCCGACGAGATTCGCCACATCAGAGCTTCCCTAGCCGTGGTGTTTTTTCCAGCGGATATGCGACACAACAAACACCAAGAAATTATCTGCAGAATCCGAGACAATAGCGATATTCCGTTTTACAACCTGCTCGCAACCTGAGGTGGCCCTTTGAAATTTCTCTACGTTTGCACAGTCGCCCTGCTCGCGGCGTTGACCACACAATCCGCGACCGCCCAATCGTCGCCGACCTCCGCCGAGGTGTCGCCGGGATACCTGATCGTGCTTGGTCGCTCGACCGACCGCGCCAAGCTCATCGCCTATTCATCAACACTGCCACCGATCTATGCAGAAACGGGCGGGCGCTATATCGGACTTGGACGTCCAGGAGCAGGCGTGACTTGTGTGTATGGCTTGTGCGACGGCCGCAGCGCGGTGATCGCCACGTGGGCGGGCCAACGGGGCATCGAATCGTTCTGGTGGGGCGAGCGCTACCGCAAAGCCGTGCCGCTACGCGACAAGGCGGGCGTGTTCACAGTTGTGGGTCTGAAGGGCAATGCCGGTGTTGCTGCGTTCGATGCCGGCGCGTTGTTGATCGCGACGGCTGGAGGCAATACCGAAGCCGCCGGCGCACAGACCTGGTTGGACGAGGCAGCCACAACGGGCGCTCGATTGTTGGCCCCGTTCAATCCCGCCGCACTGATTCTGCTCGAAGGTGACGCCCTCTACAATCGTGTGGCGCTGCTCAGTTTCGCGTCGAAGGACAAACGTGACGCGTTTGCGACATCCTCGCAGACACAAACATTCATCAAGGGCGCGCCAACGCTCTCGTTGATCTCGATGATTGCCGTTGATGCGCCGCAGCCACCGCCAGCTTCACCGGCGGCGATTCCGGCGTCTTCACCAGCCGTCAAGTAGAAGCAGCGCCACATCAACCACCAAGGAAAGACCATGCCTAACTATGTCGACGGATTTGTACTCCCAATACCAAAGAAAAATTTCGACGCCTACCGCCGGATGGCTCGATTAGCAGGCAAGGTTTGGCGCGAGCACGGCGCACTTGAATATGTCGAGACGGTCGCCGACGACGTAAAGCCCGGTAAGTCGACCTCTTTTCCGCAGAGTGTGAAGCTGAAGGCGGACGAGGTGGTGGTGTTTTCCTACATCGTCTACAAATCACGGCGTCACCGCGACAGCGTCAACAAGAAGGTGTTTGCCGATCCGCGCTTGGCGAAGATGATGGATCCGAAAACCATGACCTTCGACGGCAAACGAATGTTCTGGGGCGGCTTCAAGGCCTTTATTCAGATGTAGGCGTGCGGCTTCTCGCCTTACCCAGGCGCTCGTTTAACCAGTCAGTAACCACCGGCCAATGCGCTGCGTGCTGCGTACGAAAAAATCCAAAATGCCCAATCGGCTGTCCGGCCGGGTGTATGACATGGTGCGATTTGTCGGCACCGGCAAATTGGTTCAATAGCGCCGTAACCGGCCCTTGCGGCGCGAAATCATGATCGTCGGCAATCGAAACTGCCCGCACTGCACCGCGATACAACCGGTACCGGGAACGATCGATGTTCGGATCGCCAAACAGATAGCCTTTTGTGAGGCCCCAGCGACGCCACTGCCATGCCACGCCGGCAGGCAGGTGCTGTCCTACGCCGGCCCAGCCCGGCAAATAACCGAACAGCGCGACCACAAGTGGCAGCGCCAGATACCATGCCGCGAACAACCGTGGCCATTGCGACTTCTGATAGTCGCGCCAATCGGCAGTGCCCGAGGCAATCAAGACGATTGCGTCTAGCTCATCGAGCGAGGGCGCGAGGCCACACAGATGGCCGCCGGAGCTGTGGCCGAGCAAGATCAGCTTGCGGGAAGGTGACTGCACTCTTGCGTGGCGGATCATCGCCTCAAGATCGAAGCGACCCCAATCAAACATGGTGGCAATGTCCGAACGCACGTTGCCACATCGAGAATCACCGATGCCACGCGTATCCCAAAGTAATACATCATGCCCCTGCTCGGCAAGATGCTGTGCGAATGGCACATAAAACGACCGCCGCACACCCGTCGCTGGTGCCAACAAGAGCGTCGACCTTGCCGCCGTGGTGTCGTTGCTGGTTGCTGTAGAAAACCAGTCAGCTGCTAGCGCGCGGCCATCCTCTGTCGTGATGGTTCGATTCGTCATGAGTACCATGTTGTCTAACATCAATAGGCTGCACTAATACAACTCAAACTTGATCGCGTTCTTCCTCAGCGTTTCTTGGATGAAGTCTTTCCACGGCCCACGCGGTGACCAGACCTTCGCAACTGACTCGTAGGCACGACTCGGATCTTCCTTCAACGCAATGCTGCGGTAGAGAAACACCATCGAAGACGCGCGCAGATTGATTTCGCAGTGCACCAGCACTTTCTTCCCGGTCAAGCGCGTCATGGCACCCGCAAACGCCGCGTAGTGCTGTGGGCCGGGCTCGCCGAACTTGATTGGTATGTGAACAAACTCGATGCCTTGTCGCTTGACCATGTCATCCTCCCCGGCGACATTACTATCTACACCGGCTGGCACCAAAAATACAACGGCTTCGAAGCCGTGTTTCGACAATGCCCTCAAGGCTGGGGCCGTCGGCTGTCCGGACGTCGTGAGGGTCGGACTGATGACGACCACGTTCGGGGCGATGAAATCTGCGGCATCGACGCCTGCATAGGCCGAAGCCAGCAATGCCCCAAGCAGGATGTGCGTTGCGACTAAAAACAGGCGGAGCGGAGGTGGTGCACTTTTCACGTTTTTGTTCACGTGTTCATTCTCGTTGAAACTAACCAATAGCGCCATTTGAAGCGTTTTTGCGAGAACGCGACGCGATCATGCGCGTATGATGCGTCCCCGCTAAACTTCATCACTCAGCATTACTTAGGACAGGCCTTGAATTTCACGCGCAAGTTTTTTGCACCAATGCTTTTCGGCACGGTCGTCGGTTTGTTGGCCGTTGTACCGCCTTTTGCGATCGCACAAGACACCGAAGCGACGCAGAAGGCCATCGCCGCCGCCGACGCGTTTCTAAAACTCCTCGACGAGGGCAAGTACGCCGAATCGTGGGACACCAGTGCCGCCACGTTTCGCAAGGCCGTCACTAGGGAGCAGTGGCAGGCCGCCGCCGGACAAGTCCGCAGCGGTGTCGGCAAGATCCAATCGCGCAGCGTCATGACGGGTGCCGATGCACCCAAAGCGCAGAGCAACGCACAGGGTGAGTTCATTGTCGTCAAGTTCATCGCGAAATACAGCAACCTTGCAGCGGCGATTGAAACGGTCGCGCCGATGAAAGACGCCGACGGCCAGTATCGTGTCTCAGGGTATTTCGTTCGTCCCGCGCCGCCGCCTGCCACTACCCAATCATCGGCCGCCAGCCCACCGAAGACATCATCGCTCACGGATGACGACATCAAGACCATCCTGCGCGATAGGATTGACGTCGCCAAGCGCGGCGTTGGTATCGTTGTCGGCAT
Organism: Burkholderiales bacterium; assembly: GCA_043788115.1. Classification (GTDB taxonomy): domain Bacteria; phylum Pseudomonadota; class Gammaproteobacteria; order Burkholderiales; family Usitatibacteraceae; genus UKL13-2. Next base: position 17,757 of record JAYVUH010000315.1, on the reverse strand, counting down.
CGTTGATCGCAACGGCACGCGCGTGATCAGCCACGGTGCGCCGCTTGCGAATAGCAAGGAGATGGTGGACGGTGATTCTATTTTTGAAATTGGCTCGATCACCAAAACCTTCACCGCTATTCTGCTGGCAGATATGGTCGCGCGCGGCGAGGTAAAACTCGACGACCCGATTGCTAAGTACCTGCCGAAGACTGTCAAAACACCCGTCGTTGATGGCAAGGAAATCACACTCGAACAACTGTCCCGCCACACCTCGGGCTTGCCGCGTTTACCGACCAACATGAAGCCCAAAGATGCGTCGAATCCGTACGCCGATTACACCGTCGAGCAGTTGTACGCGTTCCTCAATAATTACAAGACGTCGCTGCCGTTCGGCAAGCGCACCGAGTACTCCAATCTGGGTGTCGGGTTGCTCGGACATATTCTTGCGTTGCGTGCCGGCATGAGCTTTGAGGCACTTGTGCACGAGCGCATCACCAAGCCGCTTGACATGAGCAGCACCGGGATCACCATCACACCGGCAATGCAGAAACGCATGACCACCGGACACAATAAGCGCCTACTCGTGTCCCACTGGGATCTCCCAACCCTTGCCGGTGCGGGGGCGCTGCGTTCAACAACCAACGACATGCTCAAGTATCTGGCGGCGAACATGGGACTCTCAGCAGGGCCCGATGCTCGATTGTTAGCAGCAATGCAAACCACCCAAGTAAAGCCTAGTGTTGATTCCGCAGATGCCACACCCAACACAATGGGGGTCATCGGTTTGGGCTGGTTCCTGACCCAACTGCAAGGCATGAAAATCGTGGCCCATGGTGGCGGCACGGGCGGCTACCTCACCTATGCCGCGTTCGATCCGGTCGCCAAACGCGGCGTGGTGGTGCTATCCAATTCGACAACCGACGTTGGCGATATCGCCTTGCACCTGCTCGATACGCGTAATGCGCTCAAGTCGTATGAGCCGCCCAAGGTATTCACGCCGATCAAGATAGATGCCAAGTCGTTCGACGAATTTGTCGGCGTCTTCGAAATCGCACCCGGCAATAGGCTCACGTTTTCACGCGAAGGCGAGCGCTTCTTTGTCGCTGTAACCGGCCTCGGGAAGTTAGAAATTCAGCCGTATGAGGCGTTGTCGTTTTTCGCGCCGGACTTTGACGCACAGGTGACGTTCGTGCGCGAAAACGGCAAGGTAGCGCAACTCACGCTCCGACAGGATGGCATGCCGGTGCAGGTCAAGCGCGTGAAGTCGCCTTGATGCCTGCGGCGCTGGCGCGTTAGCCGCGTCATCTGCGTCGCTTAACATCGCCTTGTCCTCCGCTCAATATTCCATCCTAGATCGCAACAGTGTTCCCAAAATCCATCAAATCCTGGCTCGTTGTTATTGCCATTGCTGTTGGCGGCTGGCACTTCTTTCATCAGCGCGCCATCGACAAGCGCATGCTGGCGTCGGGGCCGGTGGCCGAAGCGCCGGTACAACAAAGCAGCAGCGAAAAAGCGTTTGAATCGGCTGGCTTTCGCATTCAGCCGGTGGCCAGCTACGACATTCGCGCCAAGGTACTGTCAACGGAGCGCTATCGCACGGGCCGCGAGGCTGAGCTGTCTCCCGTCGATTTTGCGCTGGGCTGGGGACCGATGTCTGATCAGACGGTGCTCATCCAATTGCAAATCAGTCAGGGCGGGCGCTGGTATCAGTATCGCTGGGACAACCAGCCGCCGATTGAGCCGGGCATGATTGCGCGGCATTCGGCCAACACACACATGATCCCTGCCGACAGCAGCGTCAGGAAAGACCTACTCAATATCGAGCGCGGCCAAGTGGTGCGCTTGAAGGGCATGCTGGTGAATGTCGAGCATCCGGACGGCTGGAAGTGGCGCAGCTCAATCACGCGCGACGACGCGGGTGGCGGCTCGTGCGAGCTGATGTGGGTGACCGAGGTGGCAGTCGAGTAGCGTCCAGCAAAATTATCCAAACTCGCCTATTGGCGAGCGCTTTGGGGCAAAACTGGCTGGAAACGGCGGTGGTTGCTAGAGTTTTTAAAGTAATCGTGGGCCGCGTTCCGCTACGATTACGAATCGCCAGCCTGACCCTTCTCTTGCATAACATCTCATTTTGAGATACATTTGATTGTCGGTGTAGCCTCGCCGGTAGCAATGCAGCCATGTCCGCCTCGTAGCACATTGCGGCGGTGCGATTAAGAGCGGGCAGGAAGCAGGGCTAAACCGTTATGAAAAAATTTTTAGATCCAACACAATCCTTCAAAGGGGGCAGTAATGAGAGTTTCGATAAATCGAGTGACCATCGCCTCCTGCTCGCCCAAGACGCCAGTTGCGGCTCCCGTTAAAGGACCAGACAATGCACGTCATCAAGAAAGCGGCACTAGTCAATTTTTGGGAAATTCATCCCGACGCTAAAGCACCGCTTGCAAGTTGGTACAGCATTATTTCGAAATCCCAATTTTCGGATTTCAACGAACTGCGTAAGACGTTTAAGCAAGTCGACTATGTCGAGGGCAAATACGTCTTCAACGCGGGCCAACCCTATAGATTGATCACCGCGATCCACTTCAACACACAGAAAGTATTTATTCGGCATGTGCTCACACACGCGGAATACGATCGCGGCAAATGGAAGAAGACATGAACCTTTTACAAAGAACACAAAGAAAGTCCAAGCCGCCGGCGGTGTCAGTTAGCCAAATCGCAAAGGCGTGGGCAGCGCTTAATCGTGAAACGCACATTAGCGTCATCCGATCTGACCGTGATTACCGGAGGATGTCCGTGCTTGTTGACCAGCTCATCGACGAAATTGGCAGCGATGAGAACCATGCGCTTTCTGGTTTGCTGAGCGTATTGGGGTCGTTAATCGAGCAATACGAAGAACACAACGTTCACATTGAGGATTCGCCACCTGCTGATGTTTTGCGATTGTTGATGGCAGAACACGGACTAAAGCAAGCGGATTTAGCTTTAGAAGTTGGCTCCCAGGGAATCGTCAGCGAACTACTAAACGGGAAGCGCAAGTTGAACGCACGACAGGCAAAGGCGCTGGGCGTACGGTTTGGTGTTTCTCCCGCTGTCTTTCTTTAGCAAGTCAGTCTCGAAAGATAAAACGGCGCCACAGTCTAATTTCCGTCTCGGCAGGGTTTATTCGGTTGCGTATCTCCGAAAAAAATCGACGACCCCAGGTGTCCCGAACGCTAATCCCTAGTGGAAAAAGGATGTGCTGGACGAACCAAGGCTCGCGCTGATGTCTACCTTCAGGGAAAAGTAGTTGTATCTAAACACTTTGTCCAACTGAGCATACTCCGCCTGCTCGTCTTCGCTGTGTCATCAATGTCGTCCCAATAAGCGCGGACCGCATCGAACCCACGCACTGTTCCTCCAGCAGAAAGCCATTGTACAAACCACTGCTTTTCTTGAAACTCATACGCCTCGATTCTTTGCTGATTATCGGAAATGTGGTTCATGTAGGTTTGGCTAATTAGCAGCCCCAAAGCTAGTAAAAACACTCCGATTGTGGTCGGGACAAACACCGCGCCAACTACGACAGCGGCTATACCACCGCATAGTTTTAACTGTGACCTTTCTTTCTGCTCCCAATAGGCTAGCTCGCGTTTCTCCTTCCAAGTGTGCCTCGCGCCCACCAGAGCGGATTCGGCTAATTTCAGTCGGTTTTCAAGTGCAAATTTGACCGATTCTGAGGCGCGCTCATATGCTTCACCATGCTTAAGATAGGTTGCGGTTAGCTGGGCAAGGTCAACATCGGTCGGAATTTTCGACTTCATCAATTACTCCTAAACAATCGGGGACAGCCACAATTATTTTCCGAAACCCTAGCATCTACGGGAATTTTCAGCTATTTCAGCTTCGAAACGCCCGCCAGCGCTTGTGTTATGTTCCTTGGCTGCGGTTGAAAGCCGCTGCGCCATAGCCTTAACCAGATCAAGCGCATCACCATAGGCCCGAGAGCGTCCGGTCCGCATTGAAGTCATTTCCAGTGTGTTAAGCATTGCCGCCTAGCGCCTCCCGCAAGCCCCTATTCAATCCACAACCTATGCCGCGATCAACACATCCGCTGAAATCCCGAACTCACTGTGGAGTTTACGAATCATGGCGAGTGAAAGCGGTCGGGTTCGGTTGAGCACTTCATAGGCGCGGTTGGTGCGGCCAAACACGGGCACCGAGTCCTGCACGGTCAGCCCGCGCTGATCCATCATAAATTTGATCGCCTCAACGGGATCGGGCGGCGACATCGGATGGTGCTTCGCCTCGTAGGCCTGGATCAGCGTGACCAGAGTATCCAATCGGTCACCCTCGGCGCTTCCCGCCTTCGCATCCATCAGGCTTTCGACAGTCTTTAGCGCGGCTTCAAAGTCACGTTTTGTGCGGATGGGTTTGATGTTCATGTTGAATTCCTCAACTCGCTTGCGCATCAATTGCGTCGTACTGCTTGTGTGTTCCGATGAACCGAAAGGAGACTAAGCGCAAGACCGACTCTCACTCAATCGCACGAGATCGAGCGCGCCTGTGCCGCTTTGGCGTCGGTGGGCTTCATCCCAGTTTTTCCCCACGCCCGGCTCCGCCACTAACGGCACATCGAGCTTGCACAGCTTCTGCCATTCAAGCCAGCATCGCACCAGAATTAGCGTTGCCAACTTATGCGGAGACTCTCTCCTCCAACCAAACCTTTATGAGCGATTGATACGGCACGTCGCGCGAATTGGCTTCGACCTTAATGCGTTCCAGCAGGTGCAGCGGTAAACGCAGCGAGATGCTTTGGGTCGTCGGCTTTAGGTTGGGAAATCGCGCGTGCTGCATCTTGGATAGATCAAGATGACTTGTGCTGTCGGGCTGCTCCCAAAACGCGCGCTCTGACGCTTCAGTTTTGAAGCGCGGTGCGGCTTTAGTCTTTGATTTCATATTGCTTCCTTTCTTTGCGGTTCATGTCTCGCGCTGAAATGACGCGGATGCGCTTGCCCTTGCCCTTTCCCTTGTCTCTCAAGGTGAACGCAACCGTTAAGCAGCGCCCCTCTTCGGTCGCGCCAAAGGCGAGTACACGAGCCTCGACCATGGAATGTGATTGATCAGCCAGTAGCTTTGCACCGAGATCGAAAAACACTTGCTCGGCCTCAGCCTGGCTGACGCCGTGCTTTTCGTTCTTGCGCGCGTTACCCGCGTCCCAATCGAAGCCTTCAACGACTGAAAAATCTATCATAAATGCATATTACTATCATATACAGTTGCACACAATGAGTGAGCTGGGTAACGCGATACTCCCCTCGCTGCCCGCCCCAAATCCTGCGGTGAGCAACATGAGGAGTTTTGGTGTGCGCGCCCTCACGCTGCCTGACGCAACGCATAGCGCTTGACCAACACATCCGCTGGCAACCCAAGCCCATCACTCAAGCTGCGGATCATTTCGAGCGAGAGTGGTCGTACGCGGTTGAGCACCTCTGCCACGCGCGCGCGTGAGCCGATGAAAGGTTCCAAGTCTTTACGTGCCAGCCCGCGTTGCTCCATGATGAAAAGCAAAAATTCAATTGGATCAGGCGGTTCCATCGGAAAATATCGCGATTCGTAGTCTTCGATCAACAGCGTGAGCACGTCGAGGCGCTTAGCCTTAGGCGAGCCGGTGGGCGCATCCCACCACGCTTCAGCCTGCTTTATCGCAGCCTCGTAGTCGCGCTTGGTACGAATGGGGGTGAGTTCCATGTTGGCTCCTTATATCGTCTTGGCATTGATCTTGTCGTACTCGCTGTGGGTGCCGACAAATCGGATAAACATCCGGGTTTTGTCATAGTGCACCGCCACGACCAGCCGATAGTCATTGCCTTTGATATTGAAAATCACGCGCTTGTTGCCGATAAAACTCGCATCGCGATAGGCCGCTTTGATCTCGGCGGGTGTTGACCAATTCGCGCGGCTCGCTTCCGCATACCAAGCACGAAGCGGGGTTTCCGCTAGAGGGTGCTTTGTCCAAAACGCTTTTAGCGTACCTACCGCGATGATGCGCATAACCAAGTATATGGCGATCCCGATTTGGGAGCAAGCGACAAATTGTCGCAGGCAACAGCCACGGCGGGACACAATGCGGGGCCGGCGAACACGCTAGTGCGCTTCATCCCAATTGTTCCCCACCCCCGGCTCCGCCACTAACGGCACATCGAGCGTCGCCACATTTGTCATCAGCCCCGGCACGTTTGCTTTCACGCGTTCGAGTTCTGACTCCGGCACTTCGAGCACGAGTTCGTCGTGCACTTGCATCACCAAACGCGTTGCAAGTTTTTCCTGCTCCAGCCAGCCTTGCACCGCAATCATTGCCAGTTTGATGAGGTCTGCCGCTGTGCCTTGCATCGGCGCATTGATGGCGGCGCGCTCAGCACCTTGGCGGCGGCCTTGATTGCCGCTGCGAATATCGGGTAGCCACAATCGGCGGCCAAATACGGTTTCGACATAGCCCGCTTCGCGCGCGGTGTTGCGGGTGCGCTCCATGTAAGCCGCCACGCCCGGGTAGCGGGCAAAGTAGCGCTCGATATAGCTCGCGGCGGCAGCGCGCTCGATGCCAAGGTTGGCAGCAAGGCCGAATGCACTCATGCCGTATATGAGACCGAAGTTGATCACCTTCGCATAGCGGCGCTGCTCGCTACTCACTTCATCGCGCGATACACCGAACACTTCACCGGCCGTGGCGCGGTGGACGTCTTCGCCTTTGGCGAACGCATCGAGCAAGCCCTTGTCACCGGAGAGGTGCGCCATGATGCGCAGCTCGATCTGCGAATAGTCCGCACTGACGATTACGCTGCCCTTTGGCGCAATGAAGGCTTCACGAATACGGCGGCCCTCTGCCGTGCGTACCGGAATATTTTGCAGATTGGGATCGGTGCTCGATAGCCGTCCGGTGACGGCAACGGCTTGTGCGTAGTTGGTATGCACGCGGCCGGTTTTCGCGTTCACCATGCGCGGCAGTTTGTCGGTGTAGGTGCTTTTGAGTTTCGATACCGAGCGATATTCGAGAATGGCTTTAGGCAGCGGGTAATCGAGCGCGAGTTTTTCCAGCGTCTCTTCATCCGTCGATGGCGCGCCGCCCGGCGTTTTCTTGAGCGGCTTGATGCCTTGCTTGTCGAACAGGATTTCGCCGAGTTGTTTCGGTGATCCAAGATTGAACGGCTGCCCGGCGATTTCGTGGGCGCGCGCTTCCAGCTCAAGCATCTTCTGCCCTAATTCGCCCGACTGTGTTTGCAAGAGCGACGCGTTGATCAACACACCATTGCGCTCCATCGTCAGCAGCACATGCGAGACGGGCATCTCGATGGCTTCATACACATACTTCAGCTTGGCGTCATTGGCGACTTGGCCGTACATCGCGCCGTGCAATTGCAACGTCACATCGGAGTCTTCTGCGGAGTACTCGGTCGCTTTCTCGACCGAGACTTGATCGAAGCCGATTTGTGAGGCGCCTTTGCCAGCGACGTCCTCAAACTTGATGGTGGTCGCCCCCAAATGCCGTGACGCAAGCGAATCCATATCGTGCCGCTGATGGCTTTCGAGCACATACGACTGCAGCAACGTATCGTGCACATAGCCTTGCACGTTGATGCCGTGGTTGGCAAAGACGTGCAAATCGTATTTGATGTTCTGGCCAAGCTTATGTTTGGTCGCGTCGGCGAGCCACGGTTTGAGCTTGTTGATGGCGAGATCGAAGTCGAGCTGATCGGGTGCGCCTGCGTAGTTGTGGCGCAAGGGGAGATAAGCGGCTTCACCGGCAACGCAGGCGAATGACAGGCCGACGATTTGCGCTTGCATTTGATCGAGGCTGGTGGTTTCGGTATCGAGTGCGACGAGGTCGGTGGTGTTGAGTTTTGTGATCCACGCGTCGAGCTGGGATTCGGTTGAAATGCATTCGTAGTTGCGCGTTTCGATAAAGGGGGTTTGCACCGCCACTGGTTCGCCGGATGACCAACGCGAAGCGGTGGCGTCTTTGCTCGCTTGCTTGAATACACTGGCGTCCTCGGGCTCGTCGCCCGCGCCGTCAGCCCCCCCTCTCTCCAGCCCTCCCCCGCCAAGGGGGAGGGAGTGATTTGTGGGGTCGCCGCCGCCCGCGCCACTACTCGCAGCTCTCGCGGCACGTGCATGCAGCTGAGCGCGCAGCGTGCGAAAGCCAAACGTCTCGTAGAGCGCATCCAACCTCGCAACATCGACATCCTTGTGATTGATAGTGTCGAAGTCAAACGACAGTGGCACATCACATTTTACGGTGACCAATACACGACCGGTCGGCAACCAATCTCGCGCTTTCACGATGTTTTGCCCGACCACGCCTTTGACCTTCTCCGCGTTTTCCATCACGCCGTCGAGCGAGCCGAATTCCGCAATCAACTTCACCGCCGTCTTCGGACCGACTTTTTCTACGCCAGGCACGTTGTCAACCGTGTCGCCCATCAACGCTAGGTAATCGACGATGCGGTTGGGTGGCACGCCGTATTTCGCCGTGACACCGGCAATATCGAGTGTCTCGTTCGACATCGTGTTGACCAACGTGACCTTTTCGTTCACCAACTGCGCGAGATCTTTGTCGCCGGTTGAGATGACTGTGTCGACGTCGCGGCTAGTTGCGTGCACGGAGAGCGTGCCGATCACGTCGTCGGCTTCCATGCCCGCCACTTCGATGCACGGCCAGCCTAGCGCATCACACACCTCACGGATATGGCCGATCTGGTGCGCGAGTGCTTCCGGCATTGGCGCACGCTGCGCTTTGTATTCGGGATAGATGTCGTCGCGGAAGGTTTTGCCTCTAGGGTCAAAAACGCAGGCGCTATAATCGGCAGGGTAATCGTCACGCAGACGATTCAACATATTGATCACGCCGTAAATCGCGCCGGTCGGTTCGCCCGATGGGCTTTTGAAATCCGGCATCGCATGAAACGCGCGATAAAAATAGCTCGAGATATCAACGAGCAACAATCGCTTTCGCAATGGACCTCCTGGCGCGTTGGTACTGGAGTTTTGGTCGGGCGGTTGGGACATTGCAGTTATTGGAGAAGACGTTGGGAAATTTGGACAAGACGATTGAAAGCATCAAGCTGGCCGGGGGAAAGATCCCCAAACGCGCCGACCCTGAGCTGCGGCAACACAGCCGCACCGCAGCGCGCGAATCTTGGTCGATGTTCAACATTATCGCGGAAATGGTTTCTGCGTCCGATCGTCTCTCGGCGATCTCGCCGGCGGTCGCGATCTTTGGCAGCGCACGGCTGAAAGAGGACAACAAGTACTACGGCCTCACCGAGCAGATCGCTCGAAAGCTCTCTGACTCGGGATTCGGCGTGCTCTCGGGCGGCGGCCCCGGCATCATGGAAGCCGCCAACAAGGGTGCGCTTGCGGGCAAAGGGCCGTCGATCGGCCTCAACATCCTGCTGCCGCATGAACAAGGTGGCAATGGCTTTCAGGATATTTCGTTGACGTTTCAGCACTTCTTTGCGCGCAAAACCATGTTTGTAAAGCATGCGTCTGCGTATGTGGTGATGCCCGGCGGCTTTGGTACGCTCGATGAATTGTGGGAAGCGCTCACGTTGATTCAGACCGGCAAGTTGCGGCGGTTTCCCGTGATTCTGGTGGGCTCGGACTTCTGGGCGGGCATGATCGACTGGATTAAAACCCGTATGCTCGACGAAAAAGTGATCAGCGAAGCGGATCTGCATCTATTTCAAGTGATTGATGATCCGGATGCCGTGGTTGCCGCCATTTTTGAGCATTACACCAATCGCCCCATCACGCCGAATGCAGACGAAAAAGCATTGGAAATGAGCTTGTAGTTTGTATTGTTAGCAGCCGATGCCGCGCCCATCTTGAAGGTTGTCGCAGCGCGCCAGGACTTCACAGCACCAAACCGGAGAACCCCATGAGAATCGTTACCTTCTGCATCGCCTTGGCGTTATCGCACTCAGCATTTGCGCAGACGCCCGCCCCGGCCGACGCGCCGCGCAAACCAGCCAACGCCGAGGTTATCGACACGCTGGTGCTGCCGGAATTACCCAAGGGCCGAACCCGCGCCGACTTTGATCGCGACCACAAGGTGACCACGCGGTCCACCGACGCGGAGACGGTCACCGAGTACCGGCTCAAGGGCAAGCTGTACAAAATGGTGGTCAAGCCGAAGTCGGGCCCAGCGTACACCATGATTGACGAAAAGGGCGAGGGCAAATTCGTGCCGGTCGGCGAGCCCGGCACCAAGATCTCCGTGCCGATGTGGGTCATCCACTCTTGGTAGGCCGCTGCTTGACGCCCAATCGGGCACCTGATGCGGCGCCTCGTCGTGCACCGCATCGATCGAGGCGAACATGAGCGTTTTCACCCCCGTCTCAATCGACGAGGTGCGTGCCTTCATTGCCCCCTATGGCGTCGGCGAGGTCATCGATTTTCAGGACATCGCTGCGGGTGTCGAGAATTCGAATTTCTTCGTCACGACCACGTCGGGCCGCTTTGTACTAACAATCTTCGAAAAGATTCCTCGTGCGGATCTAGATTTCTACATGGGGCTGATGCGGCATTTGCACCACGCCGGCGTCCCTTGCGCCGCACCGATCGAGACACCTGACGGCGTCATTTTGCATAACTTGAAGGACAAGCCCGCCGCATTGGTCGCGCGCTTGCAGGGTGGCGATGTTGCGCATCCGACTGAGCAAGATTGTTTCGCGGTCGGTGCCGCGCTGGCACGCATGCACGCCGCCGCACACTCGTTCAACATGCCGATGGCCAATTGGCGGGGGTTATCTTGGTGGCGGCACGAATCAGCAGGCTTGAAGGCGCTGGTGTCGCCAGACGAGGCAACGCTATTGGCGAGCGAGATCGAGTACCAGTCTGGATTTGACCAACTCGGTTTGCCCCGCGGCATCGTTCACGCCGACCTGTTCCGCGACAACATTTTGTGGTCCGACCAACACGTACCGCAAATGATCGATTTCTATTTCGCCTGCCACGAGCAGTTGCTTTGGGATGTTGCCATCACCGTGAATGACTGGTGCTTGGATTTCGCCGCGTATCCAGCGGCTAAACTACACGCGGTGAATACGCGGGCGCTATTGGCGGGCTACTCCAGCGTTCGGCGCTTTCTGTTGATCGAGCGTGAGTACTGGCCGCAGATGTTACGGGCTGCGGCGTTGCGCACCTTGCTGGGGCGTTTGGGGTATCACCACACGCCGCGCGCCTCGACACTGACGCACACCAAAGACCACCTGTTTTCCGAAAATTTGCTGCGCTATTTTGTTGCTCAAGGCAGTGCGATGCGCGACCTACTTCCCGACTGAACTCTCTATGCGTGTTGCTGACGTCCCCGCCCTCAGTGGCGCCTCGTGGATTGCCGAGGCTTTCAAAATGTTCCGCGCGCAGCCGCTGGCGTGGATTTCACTCACCTCGTCGTGGTTTATTGTCTCGTTTCTGATGGTGCTCATCCCGCTCCTCGGCGCGCCGGCGATGACCATGTGTCAGCCGGCGTTTTTTGCCGGCTTTGTGTTGGCGTGTCGCGACCAGGAAATGGGTAAAGCCGTTGCGTTTTCGCACCTGTTCGCCGGTTTTCGCGCCAATGGCCGCGCGCTGATCCAGATCGGTTCGGTATCGCTGCTGGCCGAGCTTGCCATCATGCTGGTGCTAAGCGCGTTCGGTTTCTTCGATGGCCTGCGAGCCATCGATCGTGAGAATCCCTCCATCGAAGTGATTGCTGGGGCGTTGCGCGAGCAAGGCGGATTGTGGTTTGCCGCCGCCGCGGCGATCGTTGTCATCAAAGGCGTGCTGTGGTTTACCGCCGCCCTGATGGTGTATCAGCCGATGCCCGCCTCGCACGCTATCCGCTGGAGCTTCTTCGCGCTCGTCGGGAATGTCATCCCGCTGACACTGTTTGCGCTCTTTATGCTCGGGCTGATGTTCATCGCCGTGCTGCCCTGGTTCCTCGGCATGCTGGTGTTTGTTCCGATCTATGCCATTTCTCACTACACGAGCTTCAAGGCGGTATTCCGCGATGACGTTGAGTAACGCTGCTGAGTAACGCTGATTACCGCGCAGTAACAGGCCGTCATATTCGCGGGATGGCAGGCTCGCCGCAAGGCGGTGCAAAGTGTTCTATCCTTCGTGTTCGCTCGACCTTTTGGAGACTGTAATGGCACCTCGACTTCACGACTCGCTGCTCGCCGCATTCGCGGCCGGTGTATTTTTTGTGTCGGTGCTTGTATCGACTCTTGTGTCAACTTCAGTCTCGGCCGAGATCATCGTCGGACAATCCGCGCCGCTGACAGGCGGAAATGCGGAACTCGGCAATGACATCCGCAACGGTGCCTTGGCCTACTTCAAGAAAATCAACGAAGCGGGTGGCATCAATGGCAACAAGATCAGCCTAGTCACGCTTGACGACAAGAACGAGGCCAAGCTGTCCGGCGAGAACGCCAAGCAACTGATTCAAAAGGACGGCGCAGTGGCGTTGTTTGGCTTCGCCTCATCCACGCTCAGCGTGCCGGCCATGCCTAGCGTGGTCGCGGGAAAGATCCCGTTTTTTGCGCCTTTCACGGGCGCTGACGCGATCCGCAAGCAAAACGAATTCGTCTACACCGTCCGCGTCACCTATGCCGATGAGATCGAAAAGTTAATTGGCTTTTGGGCACCGCTGGGTATCACCAAGATCGCCGTGTTGCATTACGACGATGCGATCGGCAACCAGAACTTCACCACCGCCGCGACCGTGCTGGCCAAGTACGGCAAGCAGCCGATTGCGATCCCGATCAAACGTAACGTGGCACTCAGGCCCGACACCGTGAACGCGATCGTCGCCGCCAATCCGCAGCTGATTCTGGCCACCACGTTGTACGCACCCATCACCGAAATGGTCAAACAGTTGAAAGCCATTAAGCGGCCCTACTCGATCACCTCGCTATCGTTCGCCGGCGCAAGCCAAGTCGCCAAGTCGCTCGGCCCGGACGCAGCGGGTATTACCGTGGCCCTCACGGTGCCAGCACCCAACCAATTGCAGTTTCCGGTCGTCAAGGAATGCGACGATGCGTGGCGCGCGGCGGGTCAAACCGACTCCATGTCGGTCACCGCGCTGGAGGCCTGTATCGCGGCGAAGGTGCTGGTCGAGGGCATGCGTAAAGCAGGTCGCGAGGTCACCCGTGAATCGCTACACAGAGCGCTATCGGCGCTCGGGCGTGTTGATGTCGGTGGCGTGGTGATCGCCTTCAAACCGGGCTTTCGTCACGGCGGCACCTTTGTCGATATCGCGGTGATCCGACTCAACGGCGAGTTGCGCGGCTAGACTCCAGCATAGTCCAGCGGGGTAACCTCGTTTATCGGCGGGCGTTTTCAGGCACTTTTGCGCCGAACTGCCCGCTAATAGGCGACTTTCAAACAACGGCCGTCAGTTTCGCGTATTGCAGCGCCAGCCACTTGGTGCCGTCGCTGCGAAATTTCACCTGCACGCGCGCGTCCGAGCCGCGGCCTTCGAAGGCCAACACCACGCCTTCACCAAACTTCGAGTGACTCACCGTTTGGCCGATGCCAAACGGGTGCGCCTCGGCTCGCGCGGTTTCGAAATTGGCGCGTGAGGTATCCGGCGCACCTTCGCGACCGTACTCCGCCGCTTTTTCGTCTTTCACAACGTTCTGTTTGAAGCCGGTGTAGTTGCCACCACGGGTACCACTGCCGGTGCCACCCCCACGGTTTTCTTGCGCATACGAGCCGCGCGTGCCGGAACCTCCCCAGTTGCCACCGCCGCCGTGGTTACCGTAGTGACCACCGCCCGATTGCACGCCATAGGCAGCTTGCTTTTCCGGCACCACAATCCATTTGCACAAAGTGGCAGGGATTTCATCGAGAAATCGCGACACGATGCCGTAGCGCGTCTGGCCGTGCAGCATGCGCTGCGCCGCATAAGAAAGGTAGAGCCGCTTGCGCGCACGCGTGATCGCCACATACATCAATCGTCGCTCTTCTTCCACGCCGGCGAAATCGTTCATCGAATTTTCGTGGGGGAACAATCCTTCTTCCAATCCGCCAAGAAACACGTGGTCGAACTCAAGCCCCTTTGCCGCGTGTACGGTCATGAGTTGCAGTGCGTCATCCGAGGCGGAGGCTTCGTGCTCACCGGCCTCAAGGCTGGCGTGCGTCAAAAAGCCCACCAGCGTCGGGTCATCGCCCTCGTAGCTTTCTTCGAACTGCGTACACGCGGTCACTAGCTCCGCTAAATTTTCCAGCCGGTCGGCACCTTCGCGCTCGGTTTGGTAATGCGCTTTCAAACCACCTTTTTCCAGCGCTTCGTCGACGAGTTCGGCGAGCGACACCGCGGTCGACGAAGACTTCAGGCCTTCAATCACTTTCAGGAACGTGCTGATCGCCGACGCACTGCGGCCGCTGATGCTGTTTTGCGCAATGCCGTTCAGCGCGGCTTCATACATAGAAACGTTATAACGCTGCGCCAGCTCCTGTACCTGCTCGACCGAACGCGCACCGATACCGCGCGGTGGAAAATTCACTACCCGCGAAAACGCGCCGTCGTCGTTGGGATTCCCTGCCAACCGCAAATAGGCGAGCGCATGCTTGACCTCCTGCCGCTCAAAAAAGCGCAGGCCGCCATAGACGCGGTAGGCAAGCCCGGCGCGAAACAGCGTGTGTTCGAGCACGCGTGACTGTGCGTTGGAGCGATACAGCAGCGCCATATCTGCCAGGTTCTTGCCTTCTCGGTGAAGCGCCTTGACTTCGTCGATCACAAATTGCGCTTCATCGGCGTCTGTGGACGCCGCGTAAATACGCAGCGGCTCGCCCTTGCCTTCATCGGTCCAGAGGTTTTTGCCGAGCCGGTCCTTGTTGTTTGAAATCACCGCATTGGCGGCGTCAAGAATATTGCCTTGCGAGCGGTAATTCTGTTCGAGTTTGATGATGTTGTTTTTGGCAAAGTCGCGTTGGAACTCGCGCATGTTGGCCACTTCAGCACCCCGGAATCCATAGATACTTTGATCGTCGTCCCCTACCGCAAACACGGCTGCATTCTTACCGGCCAGCAGCTGTATCCATTGGTACTGGAGACGATTGGTGTCCTGAAACTCATCGACCAACACGAATTGAAATCGCTCCCGATAGTGCTCGAGCAGCGGAATGTTCTTGGAGAGTAATTCGTAGCAACGTAACAGCAGCTCGGCGAAGTCTGCAACACCTTCGCGCTGACACTGTTCGTCGTAGGCTTGGTAGATTTCGACCTGGCGGCGCGTGAATTCGTCCCTCGCTTCCACCTGATTGGCGCGCAGCCCCTGGTCTTTCGCACCGTTGATGAAATAGCCCATCTCGCGCGGCTTGAACTTTTCGTCGTCAACGTTCATCACTTTCAACAAACGCTTGATCGCCGACTGCTGGTCACCGGAATCGAGAATCTGAAACGTCTGCGGGAGGTTGGCATCGCGATAGTGCGCGCGCAACAGGCGATTACACAGCCCGTGGAACGTGCCGATCCACATGCCGCGCGTATTGATCGGCATCATCGCCGATAGCCGCGTGAGCATTTCCTTGGCGGCTTTGTTGGTAAACGTCACCGCCAGAATGCCGCCGGGGGAGGCTTGATGCGACTGGATGAGATAGGCGATGCGTGTGGTCAGCACGCGCGTCTTGCCGGAGCCCGCCCCTGCCAATACCAACGCGGACTCGCGCGGCAACGTGACCGCGCGCAGTTGCTCGGGGTTTAGATTTTCGAGAAGACGAGGCGAAACGGACGACGGCGTTGAGGACGGTGAAGCGTTGGAATACATCGAGGGCCACGACGAGAAGATTGGCTTCGATTATAGGTGGCGACTCCCGCGTCAACGTCACCGCAGCACAATTTTTCGCACCTGAGCGCTGCGCGCTCGTTGACCCTACTTGCCGGCCCTAACGTCCGCCAATCCAAACTCGGTCTTAAGTGTTGTCGCCAACTCGACGGCTTGCGCTTCGCTGGCGAGTTTGCCCAGTACCAGCGTATTGTTTGCGGTGCGCTCCACGCCGTAGCCAGCGTCACGCAGGTTGCGACTTGCCGCGAGTAACGCATCGCGTGAGGCGAAGCTGCCAACGACGATTTTCCATTGGCCATTCTCGGTAGAGCCTTTGCCCGCTTCAAGGTCCGTCTCTTTGGCCCAGATTTCGAGCTGCTTCGGGTCAAGGAACGAGACGGGCTCGGGTGGCGCGTTGCGGGTGGACTGGAAAAACTGCAACGGCTGGTCAAGACGTAGCGTTTTGTTGTTGTTACCCGTCACGTCAATTTTTCCTTCGATCAGACACACGATGTCCTTATCGTCGCGTCCACGTCCCCACAAGTCGGTGCCGCGAATGCCGATAGTCGCGTTGCGGGCAACGAGGATGTTAATGTTGCGCCGTTGCGACTTCGACAAAGCGAGGGTGCTAAAGCGGAACGCGCCTTCGACGACACTCAGTGCAGCATTAAAAATGCCCCCCTTGCGTTCGGCCTTGTTGACCTCAAAGGTAGCGTTCTCGCCTAGGCGCACGATGCTGCCTTCGTTGAGCGCAATCAGTAGCCGTGCGCCCTTTCCCGTTCGTAGTCCATCGCCTGGGAAAAGCTCGATGCCGGGCGACGCTGGCACCGTCAATCCGCCTCGATCCAGCCAGGCGGGCAATTGGAGGCTGTCGATCTTGCCGACTGACGACTGCGCGAAAAGCGGGCCTGAAAAGATTGCCGCGAACGACAGTAGTGTGGCAACAACGAAGTTTTTCATATGATTTCCTGGATTGTTTGGCGACGCGTTTACGTCGGTAAAAGACCGGGTATGCGGATAACGAGCGCTCGACTCATACGTGGATGACGCACCGTTGAGGTCCAAACCGTATCAAATCAGCACGCAATCAGAGACAAACCACGCCGGGACGCGAGGGGTGCCTCTGTATAATGCCTGATTCATAAAACATACGTTTTTGCCCCGCAAATGGATTCAATGCGACAGACAAGTTACGACCCCAAGGCGATCGAACACGCCGCACAACTGGCATGGGGGTCGCAAAACGCCTACCGCGTCACCGAGCACGCCAAAGATCGGCACGGAAATCCCAAGCCCAAGTTTTACGCCTGCTCGATGCTGCCCTACCCCTCGGGCAAGCTGCACATGGGCCACGTGCGCAATTACACGATCAACGACGTGATGCTGCGGCATTTGCGCATGAAGGGCTACAACGTCTTGATGCCGATGGGCTGGGATGCGTTCGGCATGCCGGCCGAGAATGCAGCGATTGCCAACGGTGCGCCGCCCGCAGCATGGACCTACCAAAACATCGCCGACATGAAATCGCAGATGCAGCCGCTGGGGCTCGCGTTCGACTGGTCGCGCGAAGTGACCACCTGCAAGCCGGACTATTACAAGTGGAACCAGTGGTTTTTTTTGAAGATGCTCGAAACGGGCATCGCCTACAAGAAAACACAGGTGGTGAATTGGGATCCAGTCGATCAAACCGTGCTCGCCAATGAGCAGGTCGTCGATGGCAAGGGTTGGCGCTCAGGCGCGCCGGTGGAAAAGCGCGAGATACCCGGCTACTACATGGCGATCACCAGGTACGCCGAGGAGTTGCTTGAAAGTGTAAGCAATAAATTGACCGGCTGGCCGGCGAGTGTGCGGGCGATGCAGGTCAACTGGATTGGTAAATCGGTGGGTGTGCGGTTTGCGTTTACGCACGACATCCAGGATGCGTCCGGCAAGTTGACTCAGGACGGAAAACTGTTCGTCTTCACGACGCGCGCCGATACCATTATGGGCG
>JAYVUH010000314.1:0-3078 GCA_043788115.1 Burkholderiales bacterium | reverse complement strand
CCGATCGGCAGCCTGAATTCACGCAAATCGATATCGAGACCTCGTTCCTCGGCGAGCGCGAGATTCAGGACATCATGGAAGGCCTGATCAAGACAATATGGAAGGCCGGTATCGGCGTCGATCTGCCGGACTTCCCGCGCATGGCATACGCCGAGGCGATGCGTCGCTTTGGCTCGGACAAGCCGGATCTACGCGTCTCACTTGAGCTGACTGAATTGACCGACCTGATGAAGACCGTCGACTTCAAGGTCTTCCGTGGCGCAGCCGACATGAAGGGCGGGCGTGTTGCCGCGTTGTGTGTGCCGGGCGGCAACGAGAAATTCTCACGCAAAGAAATCGACGATATGACCACGTTCGTTGCGATCTACGGTGCGAAGGGGTTGGCGTACATCAAGGTCAACGACGTGACCAAGCCCAACGAAGAGGGCTTGCAATCGCCGATTGTCAAATTCCTCAACGCCGACATACTCGGTGCGATCTTGGCGACGTGTAACGCCAAGAATGGCGATGTCATTTTCTTCTGCGCCGACAAGGCCAAGGTGGTCAACGATTCGCTCGGCGCGCTGCGTGTGAAAATAGGCCACGAAAAAGGCTTTACGGAAAAAGGCTATCGCCCGCTGTGGGTGGTCGATTTTCCGGCTTACGATTACGACGAAGAAAACAAGCGCTACGTGTCGGCCCACCATCCATTCACCGCGCCAAAGGACGAGCACATTGCGTTGATGGACACCGATCCCTCAAAAGTGCTCGCCAAGGCCTACGACGTGGCGATGAACGGCTGGGAAATCGGCGGCGGCTCGGTGCGTATCCATTCGCCTGAACTTCAGGCCAAACAGTTCGCGGTGCTCGGTATCTCTGAAGCGGATCAGCAGGCGAAGTTCGGCTTCCTGCTCGATGCGCTGAAGTACGGTGCGCCACCGATGGGCGGCGTTGCCTTCGGTCTTGACCGCATCGTGACGCTGATGTGCGAGAAATGGGATTCGATCCGCGATGTGATCGCGTTCCCGAAGACGCAGCGCGGACAAGATTTACTGGTTGAGGCACCGTCAGTGGTAACGGAGAAGCAGTTGCGGGAGTTGCATATCAAGCTGCGCAAAGTAGGCACGGAAGCTTAGGCGGTTGGCTTCCACCTCACAGAAAACGCATATTTTTCTTCCATGAAATTCCAATATCTCATGTTCGAATTTCATGGAGGCCATTTGTAGAAAGAAACCCAACATGACTATCGCGCTAATTGTCCACGGTGGCGCGGGCAACGGCGGGAGCGGTGAAGCAGGGGCCCCAGCGTTTTGTGCTGGGGATGCGCACCAAGCGAGTCGCTGTGAGGCCCTGCAAGTGGCTAACCCCGAAGAAAGGAAACACTGAATGACGATCGCGCTAATTGTCCATGGTGGGGCAGGGTCCTGGAGGCCCGGCTCCGACGCCGACGCCATCGCCGGCACCACCCGCGCCGTCGAAGCGGGGCGCAAAATTCTGCGAGCGGGCGGCTCAGCGCTCGACGCAGCTTGTGCAGCAGCGGTAATTTTGGAAGACAATCCGATTTTTAACGCCGGTACCGGTGCGGTGCTTAACTACGATGGTTACGTCGAATTTGACGCGTGTGTGATGGTGGCTGATAAAGCGCAGATCGGTTCGGTGTCCGGCTTGCAGCGTGTGAAGAACCCGATCCTCGTCGCACGTCAGGTGATGGAAGAAACCGACCACGTCATGCTGACCGGCGAGGGTGCGTTGCGATTCGCGCGCGTGATGGGTCACGGTGATCACGATCCGATCACACCAGCGCGTCACGCTGACTGGAAAAACAAACGCGAAACACTCGATATCGGTGTCGGCAAAGACGCCAAAGGCTCGATGAAGATTCGCGCATTTCTGCAGAAGCACCCGGAATATGCAGGCGGTACGATCGGTGTGGTCGCGCTCGATCAGCAGGGTGTCTTGTGTGCCGCCACCTCAACGGGCGGCGTCACGCTAAAGCTGCCGGGGCGCGTTGGCGATACGCCGCTGCCTGGTGCCGGCACGTACGCAAACAAGTTCGCCGCGTCGTCTGCCACAGGAACGGGCGAATACGTGATTCGCTCGCTGTCTTGCCGCGCGATATCGGAAGGCGTGGAACAAGGCAAAACGTTGGACGCCAGCGTGGCGGAGATGTTGGCGCAAATGACGCGCGATTTTGATGCCGATGTGGGATTCATCGCCATCGATGCCAAGGGCAACGTGGTAGCGCAGCACAGTACCGCGCACATGCCGCATGCGTGGTTTCGTGACGACTTAGAGATCGTCTCTCGAATGCGAGCATAGAAGCGCTCGCTCGAATGCCACACATGCCGGCGTCTTCTTCGGGGTCGCATCCCCTAACGGGGGCCCCTGCTCCTCCCGTCCGAAGCCGCATGACCAGTTTCGCTCAGAGGCCACGCATGCCCGCGCCTTCTTCGGGGTCGCATCCCCTGACGGGGCCCCTGCTCCTCCCGTCCGAAGTCGCATGCGTGGTTTCGTGACGACTTGGAGATCGTCGCTAGAGTGCGAGCGTAGAAACACCACGAGGTTCGCTCAGATGCCACGCATGCCCGCGCTGATTGTCGACTATCACTGAGGAGTATGAAAATGGCTAAGATTGGTTTACCCGCGATACATCCAGGAGAGTTTCTCCGCGAAATCTTGGTTGAGATGAAGATCTCCCAAGCCGAGTTCGCCCGCGCAATTGGTGTTTCGCCGATGCGGATTTCCCATGTACTCAATGGTGCGCGCCCGGTCTCTGCGGAGTTGGCGCTTTTGATTGGTCGAGCCTTTCATCAGACTCCGCAATACTGGCTCAATCTACAAGCAGCATTTGATCTTCAAACCGCCGAGGCGTCCATCGGCAAACGCCTGTCTGGTGTGCATTCATTTGCTGCGGCCTGATATTTCCGGCCATGTATCTGCAAACGGTGTCAATGACTGCAAAGGGGCGAAGGTAGCAGCCGAGCATAAATGATCGATGCTTTATTCAATTTCTAATTCATTGGTGCATTAATGATTCAAATTCAACACCAGTAGCCTGCAAGAAGCGCAGCGTATTGCAGGTCGGTCACCACACAAGCA